>CAXSEK010000088.1:0-8791 GCA_964235625.1 uncultured Acetobacteraceae bacterium | reverse complement strand
GTCCACCTCGGCGTCCGCGGACACGCCCGCCACGGCCGGCGCGGTGCGCAGGGCGGCCATCGCCTCCTCCCGCGGGAAAGGGCGGCCGGGCCATTCCAGCGCGATGCGGTCGGCCGTGCTGGCGGGCCGCCAGTCCACGCCGAACTGGCGTGCGATGGCCGCCAGCTGCGCCGCCTCCACCACAATGCGGCCGCCGGGCGCCGGGCCGGGCCCGATGGCGCGGTCGGTGTCCACGCCCTCGAACAGGTCCGACAGCCAGACCGACGGGCGGGACAGCGCCGTGTCCGCGCGCCGCGTCGCCGCGCCGCCGGGGAGCGGGGCCAGGTACAGCAGCGCCAGCATGGCGGGCAGCGTCCGCACGGCGCTCACCGCAGGTTGGTCAGGGTGGAGAGCATCTGGTCCGAGGTGGTCAGCACCTTGCTGTTCATCTCGTAGTCGCGCTGGGCCGTGATGAGGTTCGAGATCTCCGACACCACGTTCACGTTGGAGCCTTCGACGAAGCCTTGCAGCACGCTGCCGAACCCGGGCGAGTTCGGCGCGCCCGTCACCGGGTTGCCGCTGGCGGCGCTTTGCAGAAACAGGTTGTCGCCCTGCGCGTCCAGCCCTGCCTCGTTGGGGAACACCGCCAGCTGCAGCGTGCCCACCGTGTTGGGCGCGGCCTGCCCCGGCTGGCTCACCTGCACCGCGCCCGCCGGGCTGATGGTGACGGAGGTGGCGTGGGTGGGGATGGTGATGCCGCCCGCGATCGGATACCCGGCGGCGGTGACCATGGTCCCGTCCGGCGCCAGTCCAAACGTGCCGTCCCGCGTGTAGGCGGTCTCGCCGGAGGGCAGCGTGACGGGGAAATACCCGTTGCCCTGGATCGCGAGGTCCAGGCTGTTGGAGGTCTGCTGCAGCGTGCCCTGCTCGTTGATGCGGTAGATGGCCGCCGTCCGCACGCCCAGCCCGATCTGCGCCCCCGCCGGCACCACCGTGCCGCTGTCGGACGTGTTGGAGCCGACCCGGCGCAAATTCTCGTAGATCAGGTCCTGGAACTCCGCCCGCCGGCGCTTGAACCCCGTCGTCGTCATGTTGGCCAGGTTGTTGGAGATGACGTCCACGTTGGTCTGCTGGGCCTGCATGCCCGTGGAAGCGATGTCGAGCGAGCGCATGTCCGGTTAGCCCTGATGCTGGGTGAGTTTGTCGATGGCGGTCTGTTCGCGCTGGCCCTCGGCCTCCACGAACTGGGTGACGAACTGGAACTCCCGCAGGTCGTTCATCATCCGTGTCGTCTCCGCGACCGGCTGCACGTTGCTCTGTTCCAGCGCGCCGCCGGTCACTTGCGGCCTGGCCACCGGCGCCGTCGCGGTCTGCGCCGACAGCAGCCGGTCCCCCATCGCCTGCATCCGGTTGGGATCGGCCGGCTGGACGACGCCGATTTTGCCGAGTTGGCCGTTCTCGCTGCTCAGCGTGCCGTCCCCGGCGACCTGCAGCGCGGTGTCGGCCGCCGCAACGCGCAACGGCCGGCCACCGGTGTCGAGCAGCGCGTTGCCATCCCCGTCCGCCACCGTACCATCGGCCTGCAGCTCGAACCGGCCAGCGCGGGTGAGTAGGGGCCCGGCCTTGCCCTGCACCGTGAAGAAGCCCGGCCCGGTGATCGCCAGGTCCAACGGGTTGGCCGTGTGGCTGAGCGGCCCTTCGGCTTGCTCCCGGTAGGTCGCACGGTCCTGGGTGTAGGCGAGCACGCGCCCGCCGCGCACCGGGTCGGTGCCCGTCTGCCGGCTGAGCCAGTCGGCGAACAGGGTCCGCTCGGTCTTGAAGCCCGGCGTGTCGGCGTTGGCGATATTCCCGGCGGTCACGTCCATGGCCCGCTGCTGGGCCACGAGGCGGGATAGGGCGACATTGGCGGCGTTCTGCATGGCGGCGGTGTCCGGTACGTTCGCATCGCATCCGCAAGCTGTGTGCCATGGCTTCTTTCCAGCATCGTCAGCGTGTTACGGGCGGCAGCGCAGTCCTGGGCCGGGTGCACTGTGCCGGCTCGGCAGAACCTGCCGGGTCAACGCGTCCATTTCCGCCCGCCGAAACCGCCGGTGACCTTCATCGCACGCATCTCGCCGTCCAAGTCGACCTGCAGCACGAGGGCGCCACATGCGCCGGTAACGCCGTTCGGCACGTCCGCCCACATCAGGCGGATACGGCCGTCACTCTCGATGTGACCGTGGGCGACGTTGGCGAAAAACGGCCGGTCAGGCTGCGCCTTGCCGTACCAGAGGATGTCCGGCCCGATCTGGCGCACGAGGTACAGCCCGCCGTCGTCGCAGTTCCAGACGCCGCTCACATCGGGCTGCTTGAGGTCGAAATCCCCGTCGGGTGGCAGCCCCGCAGCAAACAGGCCGAGTAGGTTGTAGCTGGGCGAGGCTTCCATTGGCGTCCTTGCGTGGTTGTCTCAATCCCCCTACCCCCCCTATCCTGTTACGTTGAGGCGGCCATCGGGCATGGCCGCCTGCCGTTACGTTATGCTGCCGGCGGCCGTGCCGGGGACGGATCAGCTTGGCCCCCAAGCGGAAAGGATGGCGTAACATGGTGCTCATCGCGGCGATCGTGGTTGCCGCCTGGGCCGGGTTGCTCGGTGTGGCCTATCTCGCGCGGGTCACATTGGGACGCAGCAGAGCCGGCTCGGCGGCGGTCGTCCTCGCGGTCTATGCCGGCTTTGTCGCTGCGTCCCTGGCGTGGCGATCGCGTTCGTCCTAGCCGGGCCGCCGCGTCGGCCCTAACACTTGGCGTCCGGTCCCCTTCGTCCTGGGAGGGACCGGGTGCGAGCCGAGAGCTCGTTGGCATCTCGTTAACCTTCTCCCGGCACACTGCCTCGTATTAACCGCGAGGTCGGGTTCATGAGTGCAGCGGCGGCAGTGGCGGGGGGTGGCGAGGCGACGCCGGCCGTGGGCGGCAAGGCGGGTGGCAAGAAGGGCGGCAAGAAGAAGCTCGTGCTTCTCGTCGTGCCGATACTGCTGATCGTGCTCGGTGCAAGCCTCTGGTTTACCGGTATCCTGCCCGGCCTCCTAGGCCTGTCGCACCCGCCCGTCGCCGAGGAGCACGCGAAGGAGGTGGGGCCGCATGTCCCCGTCTTCGTCGAGCTGCCGGAGATGGTCGCGAACCTGAACGCGCCGGGCCGCCGGGCCTCCTTCGTGAAGCTCAAGGCTCGGGTCGAGCTCGCCCATGCCGAGGACGTGGCGGCCTTCACCGCCGCCCAGCCCCGCGTCATCGACCTGTTCCAGACCTACCTGCGGGAGACGCGGCCCGAGGAACTGCGCGGCTCCGCCGGCACCTATCGACTGCGTGAGGAGTTGATGACGCGCGCCAACATCGCCGTTGCCCCCGCCCGCGTTGTGGACATACTGTTCAGTGAGCTCCTCGTGCAATGAGCGGCAGTGAGGACGCGCTGGCCACGTCCTGGGCTGCCGAGACCGGCGCGGCGCCGGATGGCGCCTCCCCGGCCAGGGTGCTGAACCAGGCGGAGATCGACAGCCTGCTCGGCTTCGATGACGGCCCGGCCGCGGAGGACAGCCGGTCCGGTATCCACCGGATCATCTCCTCCGGCCTGGTGTCCTACGAACGCCTCCCGATGCTGGAGATCGTGTTCGACCGGCTGGTCCGCATCATGTCCACCAGCCTGCGGAACTTCACGTCGGACAACGTGGAGGTCTCGATCGACAACATCCTCTCGTTGCGCTTCGGCGATTACCTGAACTCCATCCCGCTGCCCGCCATGCTCGCGGTGTTCAAGGCGGAGGAGTGGGACAATTACGGACTAATGGTCGTCGACTCGGCAATGATCTACTCCATCGTGGACGTCCTGCTCGGCGGGCGCCGTGGCACCGCCGCGATGCGCATCGAAGGTCGGCCCTACACCACGATCGAACGAACGCTGGTTGAGCGGCTGATCCAGGTCGTGTTGTCCGACCTGTCTGCCAGCTTCGACCCGCTCTGCCCCGTGACGTTCAAGTTCGAGCGGCTGGAGGTCAACCCGCGCTTCGCCACGATCAGCCGTCTGTCCAATGCCGCCGTCCTGGCCCGGCTGCGCGTGGACATGGAGGACCGTGGCGGCCGCATGGAATTACTGCTGCCCTACGCCACGCTGGAGCCGGTGCGCGAACTGCTGCTGCAGCAGTTCATGGGTGAGAAGTTCGGCCGTGACAGCATCTGGGAAACCCACCTGGCCGAGGAGCTCTGGGCCACGGACGTCGACCTTGACGTGGTGCTGGACGAGCAGGTGATGAGCCTGGCGGACGTCATGGCGCTCCAGCCTGGCAGCCAGATCCTGCTGGGCAGCAGCCCCGGCAGCGCGGTCCAACTGCGATGCGGCACGGTGACCCTGTTCGAAGGCCGGGTCGGCCGCCGCAAGAACCGTGTGGCTGTGCGGATCGACAGCGAAGTCGCGCAACCGCCGCGGCAGGCCTGAGGGAGGGTACGCATGGGTGGATGGCAGGTTCTGCTGGAACTCGGATTGATCGGCCTGCTTGGCGCAACCCTGTTCCACGCGATTCGGCTCGAGCGGGCCTTGGGCGTCGTCCGGCGGGATCGGACCGAACTCGAGACCATGTTGCGCGGCTTCAATGACAGCACGCACCAGGCCGAGACCGCGACCGAGCGCCTGCGTGGTGCCGCCGAGGGCGCAGGGCGGCATATCGCCCGGCAGATCGAGGCCGCTGCCAACCTCAAGGACGACCTCGCCACCTTGATCGACCGGGGCGAACGGCTCGCCGACCGCATGGACGGCCTTGTCCGTGCCAACCGCGAACCGGAGCCAGCGCCGCGCCGCTTCGCCGCACCCGAGCCCGAGCCCGAGCCTGCCGACACCGCCGCCGGAACGCGGGTGCGAAGCCAGGCCGAGCGTGACTTGCTGCGCGCCCTGCGGGTGACCCGGTGATGCGGTTGCGCCTGCTACCGGCGACGATGGGCGTGGCGGGCCTGCTGCTCGTCAGCAAGAGCCTCGGCCTGGTTCTCGCCAACCTCCCGAACGGCTGGGCCATCACCGCAGCCGTGGTTTCCGTGGCAGAAGCCGCGGCTACCACGGAGGCGGCTCGTCCGCCGGCAAACCCGCCCCGGCCCCAGCCAGAGCCGAAACCGGCGACGGCCGCAGCCAAGCCCAGCAATCCACCACCGCTCGCTATCAGCGACGAGGAGCGTCAACTACTGCAGGACCTGCGCACCCGCCGGAAGGAGTGGGAAGCCAGGGACCGGACGCTGACCGAGCGCGAGCAGGTGCTGACCGCCGCCGAACAGCGCATCGTCGCCCGGGCGGGCGAACTCGCGACGCTACAGGCCAAGCTCGAACAGCTCGAGAAAGGCCGGGCAGAACGTGACGACACGAACTGGGCCGGCTTGGTGAAGGTCTACGAGACGATGAAGCCGCGGGATGCCGCCGCGATCTTCAACGACATGGAGATGGCCGTCCTGCTGCAAATCGTGGACCGCATGCGGGAGGCCAAGACCGCCTTGATCTTCGCAGCGATGCAGCCGGACCGCGCGCGCCTCGTCACGGCTCAACTGGCGGCAAAGCGCAGCCGCACCACCGCCATGGATCATCCAGATACACCAGCCAATGAAGGATCATCGCACTCATGATGGATACATCGACCGGTGTCCTGATCGTCGATGACTACAAGACGATGCTGCGGATCGTTCGCAACCTGCTCAAGCAGATCAACTTCCATAACGTGGACGAGGCGAATGACGGATCGGAAGCACTCGTCAAGCTGCGCGCGGGCGATTACGGCCTGGTAATCAGCGACTGGAACATGGCCCCGATGACGGGTCTCGATCTGCTGCACGAGGTGCGGGCGGACGCTCGGCTACGTGCCACGCCCTTCATCATGATCACGGCCGAGAGCAAGACGGAGAACGTGATCGCGGCCAAGCAGGCGGGCGTCAGCAACTACATCGTCAAGCCGTTCAATGCCGAGACGCTGCAATCCAAAATCGAGAAAGTGCTCGACCGTGGGTGAGGCGGCGCGCGGCGACTTGGTCGGCCACCTGGCCGCGGTGCAGCTCCGGTGTTCCAGGGCGGGCTCCGGACAGGCCGATGCCAGCGATTTTGCGGCCTTGCTCGCGGAAGTGCAGTCGCTTGCCGAGTGCATCAATCGCGCGCGCCATGACTTGGCGGCACTCGGCGCGGACGAGATGCTGGCCCGCCACGTCCCTGCGGCGGCAGACGAACTCGACGCTGTCGTGACCCATACGGCGGCAGCGACAGGCACGATCCTGGACGTTTGCGAGTGGCTGGAGCAGGCAGTCGAGCACAGCCCCAGCCAAGCCATAGTCAGTTCCGCCACGGCGCGGATCTACGAGGCTTGCTCCTTCCAGGACATCACCGGGCAACGCGTCGCCAAGGTGGTGCAGACATTGCAACTGGTGGAGGCAAGGGTGAAGGCGATCCTGCTCGTGTTCGGCCGGGACGAACCGTTTGAGGTGGCCAGCGCCGGGCCGGGTCCGCTGCTGAACGGCCCGCAGCGCCCGCGGGACGCCATGGACCAGACCGCGATCGATGCCCTGCTGGCGAACTTGGAATGAGGTGCGCGCTCTGGCTGCTGCCGTTGCTCGCAGCCGGCCCGGTGTTGGCCCAGCCCGTGGGCGTGCGGGTCGGCACGCATGGCGGGTTCGGCCGCGTGGTGTTCGACTTCTTGCAGCCGCAGAGCTTCACGTCCGAGCGGACTGGCACCACCCTCGTGCTGCACTTCCCCGGCGGTGGCGATGTTCCAGACAGTCCTGCCGCGGCGCGCAACATCGCCGCCGTCACCGGTGGCGGCGAGATGGCGACGGTCACCATCGCACCCGGTAGCCGTCTTCGGATGCTGCGAATGGGTACGCGAGTCGTGGTCGACGTGCTTGACCCGGCACAGGCTAGGCTGGCCACTCCTCCTCGCCTTCCCGCAAGACCGGCGGTGCCGGCGCGCGCGACAGCCCCTCCGGCGCAGGAGCCCGCCGCATCGATCGTACCGCCTGCGTCCCCTCCTGCAGTACCGTCAGCATCCGCACCGGCGCCCCGGCTCTCGGCTGACCCACCGGCTGCAAGCCAGGCAGATGCTGCCCCGCCGCCACCCGCGAATGCGGCGCCGGAGGGCACCCTCGCGCTGGCGGCGACCCAGGCTCTGCTGCCTGTCGGAAGCAGCGGCGTGTTGCTGCCCTTCGGTCCTGGCGTCGGCGCCGCGTCGTTCCGTCATGGCGAGGAGGCTTGGATCGTGTTCGACGACCGGCGTCCGCTCGATTTGGCGAACCTGACCGGTGACCCGGTATTTGGCGGTGCTGCCGTCGAACTCTTGCCGTCCGCGACGTTGCTGCGCGTGCAGCTGCCGCTGAACCGCGTCGTGCTCCTCGACCGCCAGCCGGAGGGCTGGTCGATTTCGACCATGGACGGACCGGTCACCCAACCGGTGACCATGCCGACGGTCCGGCCGGACCGCCTGTTGTTCTCCGTGGCGTCGTCGGGCCAGGTGGTGACGGTACCGGATAGCGACACTGGCCGTAACCTGTTGGTCGGAACCTTGAAGTCGTCCGGTCCGGGCGTGCCCGTCACCTTTCACGTCCCCGAATTTGCCATCGACCCGAGTTGGCAGGGCATCGTCGTGGAGCCGGTGTCCGACAGGACCGTCCTGCGCACCGTGCCGGAAGGGTTTGCGTTAGAGACAGGTGGTGCCCTCTCACGCCCTTCTGAGACAGGGACCGCACTGGCTAGTGCCGCGATCCTGACCCGCCGGTTCGACTTGCCTGCGGAACCGGTCGCGACGTTGCTGCGCCGCCTCCAGGCCCAGGTCCAGGAGGAGGGGCAGGCTCCACCGCAAGGCCGCCTCGCCGCCCGCAAAGCCGCCGCCCAAACGATGCTGGCGCTCGGCCTCGGTCCGGAAGCGCAGTCGTTGCTCCGTATGGCAATCATCGAGGACCCGCGTGCAGCGCATGATGCGGACACGAGCGGGCTGACAGCGATCGCGGCACTGCTGAGCGGCCGGCCCCAGGAGGCGGGTGGTATCGACCTGCCAGCCTTAACGGGCAGTGACGAAGTCACTCTCTGGCGTGCCGTCCGCATGGCGACCTTGGATGACACATCGCCGGCCGCGGCGCAGGCGTTTTCGACCACGGCGTCGCTCGTGCTTGCTTACCCGGCGGCGTTGCGGAGCCGTCTCCTTCCGCTTGCGGCCGAGACCATGGTGTCCGGCGGGGCCGGCAACGCCGCCGACGCTCTTCTTGCCAGCCTCCCGGACGAGCCTTTGCTCGCCTTCGCGCGAGCCGCGCGTCTCGAGCAGAAAGGCGAGACGGACGCGGCGCTCACCCTCTACGACACATTGGCGACCGGGCGGGACCGCCTGAGCAGCGCACGGGCTGCCACGCGTGCCACGCTGCTCCGTCTTGCTTCGGGGGCGATCGGCCCGGCAGAGGCGGCCGACGCGCTCGAACGTAGCTTCGGTGACTGGCGAGGGGATTCGAGAGAGCGTGACCTGCGTGTAAGGACGGCCGGCATCGCCGCCCAAGCAGGCAAGTGGCACAAGGCCTTCGAGATACTGAAGGAGACAGCCCAGCTATTTCCGGATGACGCGACCGTCATCGGCGGCCGCATGACCGCACTCCTGGGTGACTTGCTTCACGGGCCTAGTGCTTCGGCGATCAAGCCGATCGACCTCGTGACCCTCGCGGAGGAGAATACGGGTGCGATCGCCAAGTCCGACGCGACCGGATTGGCCCTGTTGCTCGCCGACAAGCTCACGGCGCTAGACCTGCCGCAGCGCGCAGGTCCCATCATCGCGCAGATAGCCGCAGCACT
>CAXSEK010000087.1:0-8820 GCA_964235625.1 uncultured Acetobacteraceae bacterium | reverse complement strand
CCGGCGCGGGCGGCCGCCCGGGCGCAAGAACGCGATCGATCCTGGCGATGCCGTGTCCCCTGGGGTGGCCGTTCTAGAACCCGAACCGATGGACCCGGAGGCCGAAGCAGCGCGCGACGCCCTGGAAGAAAACCTGTCCGAAGCGCAGGTGCAAGAAGACAAATAGGGAGGCAGCAAGCGGGGCGTTCACTGAGGAACGGTCAAGCGCCGGCCGCAGACCTGAAATGGTCAGAGATGACTGCTTTGCGCCGCGAAGCGGCCCTGGCGACATTGTTTTTTTGTCTGGTGAACGGCAAGCCAATTACGGCATCTACCAAATCGCCACTCGGCCGTCCGGAGGCACTTGCCTTTGTCTCGGCCTTCATCGAACGTGCGAAGGCCGATGGCACCGTTCGACGCGCCTTCGACGATGGCGGCATGCTTCATGCAGCCGTAGCGTCCGCCGGATGGGTGTTTTGATGAAGGTAATCTGGCCCTTGACTTGGTGAAGACTGAAGACGAGCCCAATTCGGCATCAGCTTACCGCAGGCAGTTCGGCCAGGGCGTGCGACCGCGTGGCTGGCAGGGCCTGCTGGAGGATCGTAGGGATGATGCCGCCCGCCTGGATGAGTGATACCTCGCGCGCTGTGTCGAGCAGCGTCACCGCCGTTCCCGTCATTGCGTCGCCGCCCGCAAGCCGCCGCAATGTCAAGGCCACTGCGCATCGAGGCTTGAGCGCCGCCAGGTGCCAGCCGATCTCGATCACGTCGCCGGGCGCCAGACTTAGCTCCTGCGGGCGCCATTCCGGCGGCATCTGCAGCGGGAGGATGCCCATGCACACCAGGTTGGCGCGGTGGATACGTTCGAACGAGTTCGCCAAGACAGCGCGGCAGCCCAGCAACTGCGCCCCCTTGGCCGCCCAGTCCCGCGACGAGCCGGTGCCGTAGCGTTCGCCCGCGACTAGCACCGTGGGCAACCCGGCGTTCTCATAACGGGCCGCGGCCTGCCACACGGGAAGCACCTCGCCCGATGGTGCAAACACCGTGAGCCCGCCCATGAGTTTGCCCGCGAGATGGTTGGCGACCGTGCGGTTGGTGAACAGCCCGCGCAGCATGACCTCCCAGTTGCCCCGACGTGACGCGTAGACGTTAAGGTCGCTTGGGTTTTCCCCGCGCTCGATCAGCCAGCGTCCGGCGTCGCTCCCGGGCGGGATCGCGCCAGCAGGCGAGATGTGGTCAGTAGTGATGTCGTCGCCCAACACCAGCAGCGGCCGGGCGCACAGCACGCCGGAGGTGGCATCCGGCGAAGTGAACCGGACGAAGGGCGGGCGGCGCAGGTAGGTGCTGGCCGGGTCCCAGGGGAAGCGCGCATCGCCAGGTGCATCCAAGGCGCGCCATGCCGTGGACGAGTCCGCCTCGTCATAGGCGTCCAGCACGTCGCGAGGGTCCGTCCCCGCCCGGATGGCGGCCTCGATCTCCGCCGCTGTCGGCCAGAGCTGGGCCAAGAAGACTGGCGTGCCGTCCGCGGCCGTGGCGATCGAGTCTTGGGTGATGTCCAACCGGGCGTGCCCAGCCAGGGCGTAGGCCACCACGAGCGGCGGCGATGCCAGGAGGCTCTGGTCGACCTGCGCGTGAACCCGGCCGGGGAAATTGCGGTTGCCGGACAGCACGGAGACCGGGGAGACGCCCGCCGCGGTCGCCTCCTCCATGATCGGCAGCAACGGACCCGAGTTGCCGATGCAGGTCGCGCAGCCGTATCCCGCGATGGCGAAGCCCTCGGCCTCCAGGTCCTCCAGCAGCGCGGCCCGCTCCAGCCGGCGGCGTGCGGCCGGCGAACCCGGCGTCAGCGACGTCTTGACCCATGGCGCGGGGCGCAGGCCGAGGCGTCGAGCCTTGCGCGCGACCAGGCCAGCCGCGACCAGCAGCCCGAAATCCGTGGTGTTGGTGCAGGAGGTCAGCGCCGCGATAGCGACGGCGTTCGAAGGCACGTTGATGTCGCCGACCTGGGCGGCCGTCCCAGGCGTCAACGCGCCGCTGACCTCTCCGGTGTCCCGCCTATCCTGCGGGCGCCGCGGCCCGGCAACCGAGACCCGCAGTGCCGCGAGGTCCAGATCCAGCACGGTGGTGTAGCGGGGCACTGCCGCCGGGTCGTACCAAAGGCCGTTGGCGCGGGCGTAGGCTTCAACCAGGGCGATGTCCGGTTCGGCGCGTCCGGTCGCGCGCAGGTAGGCCAGTGTCTGCCCGTCGATAGGGAAGCACCCCGTGCTCGCGCCGTACTCGGGTGCCATGTTCGCCACGGCCGAACGTTGGCCGACCGTCAGGGCGCCGATCCCAGGCCCGAAGAACTCCACGAACTCGCCGGACACGCCCATCTGGCGCAGGCGCTGCGTGACGGTCAGCGCCAAATCAGTGGCGGTGGTACCGTGCGGCAACGCGCCGGACAGGCGCACGCCGATGACCTCCGGCACGCGCAATGACACCGGCACGCCGAACATGACACCTTCCGCCTCCAGCCCGCCGACACCCCAGCCCAACACGCCCAGCGCGTTGACCATCGGCGTGTGGCTGTCGGTGCCGACCAGTGTGTCCGGCACGGCCCATGCCTCGCCATCCCGCTGCTCCGTTGCGATGACGGTGGCGATCCGCTCCATGTTGATGGTGTGCATGATGCCGGTGCCGGGCGGGAACACGCGGAAGCCGCGCACCGTTGCCGCGGCCCACTTCATGAAGCGGTAACGCTCGGCGTTGCGCTCCATCTCGCGCGTCATATTGCGCTCCAGCGAATCGCGCGACCCGGCGAAGTCGACCGCGAGCGAGTGGTCCGTGGACGTCGCCACCGGCACGTCAGGATTCAGCAGGTTGGGGTCGCCGCCCTTCTCCGCCAACGCGTCCCGCATCGCGGCAATGTCGGTCAGCGCCGGGCCGCAGGTGGTGTCGTGCATCAGGATGCGCGTCGGGGCAAACGGAATCTCCGCCGAACTGCGCCCCGTGTCCAGCCAGTTCAGCAGGCTGCGGCAGCCGGCCTGGGCCACGGCGGCGTCTGGCTGGCGCAGGACATTTTCCAGCAGCACGCGGTGGCACCAGGGCATCTGCGCCAGGGCACCGCCCGCAGCGGCGTTGAGATCCACGATGCGTCGGGTCCCGAACAGCCCGGTGAGGGTCAGGATGGATTCGGTTACGGTCATACGGGCCTGCCCTCGCCAAGGGCCACATCGACGATGGGCCGGGACTGCGCAGGGTCACGGCTGGAAGCAAGGCGCATCAGCGCCATCATCGCGAAGGAGCCGAACAGCAGGATGGCCAGGAAGATCAGGCCGCCGGTCGGGTTGCCAGTGGCCTGCTTGATGAGCCCGATCACGTAAGGGCCCACGAAGCCGCCAAGATTGCCGATGGAGTTGATGACCGCAACGGAAACGGCGGCCGTGGCCCGTGTCAGGAACAGGGTCGGCAGCGCCCAAAACGGCGCCTTGAAGGCATACAGCCCGGTGAGCGCAGCGGCGATGCAGGCCATCGCAAGGACCGGGGCGTTCGCCAGCCCCGCTCCGAGGAGCGCCACGCCCGATAGCAGCAGCGGCCAAGCCGAGTGCATCTTGCGTTCGCCCGTCCGGTCCGACCGGCGCGACCACAGCACCATGCCGATCGTGGCGATGGCATAGGGCAGCATCGCGACCAATCCCACCTGCGTATTGGTCAGGTGCCCGGCAAAGCCCTTGATGATCTGCGGCATCCAATAGCCGATGCCGAGGCTGCCGCATTGATAGACGAAGTAGATCGCTGACAGATAGAGCACCTTCGGATCGCAGACCGCCTGCCAAAGACTGAGGTGGCGCACCGATTTGACCTGCGCCGCTCGTTCGGCCTCCAATTCCCCTACCAGCCAGGCTCTTTCATCGGGCGCCAACCAGCGCGCCTGCTCCGGCCGGTCAGTGAGCAGGAGGAGGCAAGCCAGGCCGCCCAGGAGGGCCGGTGCGCCCTCCAGCAGCAGCATCCAGCGCCAGCCTGTCAGCCCGCCAGATTGTTGAAATTGTCCAGGATCCAGGTGCTGAACGGTGCCCCGATCAGGTCGGAAACGGGAATGGCGGCGGTGAACAAAGCGATCATGGTCGCCTGTTCACGCCGGCGGAACCAATACGTTAGATAGATGATGATGCCGGGGAAAAATCCCGCCTCCGCCATACCTAGCAAGAAGCGCAGCAGGTAGAGCTGTGTGCTGCTCTGCACGAACGCCGTCAGGATGGAGACTGCGCCCCAGGTCAGCAGGATGCGCGCAATCCAGATCCGCGGGCCGAAGCGGTTCATCAAGACGTTGCTGGGCACCTCGAACAGGAAGTAGCCAATGAAGAAGATGCCGGACGCAAACCCGAAGGCCTCGCTGCTGAGCGCCAGCTCCTTGTTCATCTGCAGTGCCGCGTAGCCGATATTGGCGCGGTCCAGGTAGGAGATGATGTAGAGGCCGAAGCAGAAGGGGATGATGCGCCAGAAAACCTTGCGGACCGTCCTGGACTCGATCGACTGCTGGCCGCCGCGCGTATCCTGATTCATCCAGGCCTCCCATGTGCGCCTGCTGCGCCGTTTAGACGGAGGCCGTCGCCGTGGTCCCGCCAGGTGCCCATTCGAGCTACCTGATGAACATAGTCCTTTGTCTACACAAACTGCAATCTCAATCACCCGACCGCCGTGATCTTGATTCTTCTTGCCCCATCGATGTGCTCCCGCAGGAAGGCTGCCGCTGCTGGCATGTCACCTGCGTCCAGCAAGTCCAAGACCTGAAGGTGCTCGCGGCATTGCCGGCCCAGCCGGCTCCGATCCACCGTGATGCGATACTCGATCAGCCGGCGCACCCGGTTCACCCGGCGCAAACCGTCCAGGAAGAACGGGTTACCCGACCAGCCGACGAGCATTTCGTGGAAATCGGTATTGATCTGGAACAACTGCGCCCGCGACAGCCGCATGGCCGCGCCATCAAGCAGTGCCGCTTGCTGCTCGCGGGCGGCTCGGGCCATCGCAGCGTTGACGCGGAACGATGGCTCCAGCACCGCCGCGGGTTCCACGGCGGCCCGGTAGCGGTAGCCTTGGTCATAGGCTTCGCGCGACGTCAGCACGGGCAAAAAGGCCCAGCCATGACCCGGCAACCGCTCCGCCCAGCCTTCCGCGGCGATACGGTTCAGGATCTTCAACACTTGGCCACGCGACGAGCCGTAGCGGCGCATCAACTCGTTCTCGCTCACCCTCTCGGGCAAGGCGCCAGACAGGCGATCGGCCGCGACCGCCATGTAAGGCTCGTCCTCCTCGTCGGGTGCTAATCCCAACGCTGCACCGGCTAGGTCATCGCCTCCCTTGACGAGGAAGAAGCCGCGGTTCGGTTCCGAGCGGACGATCCCCAACTCGGCCAGCGTCTGCAGCGCGGTGCGGACCGGGGCGCGCGACACCCGGAACAGGTCTGCCAAGGCCTGCTCCGGCATGTGCTGCCCACACGCGAGTCCGTTGACGCGGACGTAGTCTAGGATGAGCGCAGGCATTTGAGACTGGAGACGGGCGGGCATCGGGTTACTCGTTCGGCAAGGAGGGATCGCCGTCAACCGCGTAATCGAAACTCGCTGAAGACGATCGTGCTTGAGCCGGCAGAACCATTGCAGTATGCCTGTATGATATACAATCCCTCGGGTGGCGCTAAGTCCGACGCCCGGGTAGGAGTCCGGCCGATGCAAGTCCAGGCAGAGACGCAAAATGCAGCACCCGTGACCCTCGCGCGCTTCAGCGAGACGCCCGGCGCCTCGACCCGGCGGCTCATGCTCGGGGGCACGGCAGCGACGGCAGCCATGCACGACAGGGTGGCCGTAGCAGCTGCGCCCGTGGCTGGCACGCTTGCAGCAGCCGCACTCGGTCCAGGCTCATACTTCGCCTATGTCGGCTGCCGTACCAGCCGGGAACGGAATGCGCGCGGTGACGGCATCAGCGTCTACCGCATCGACGCCGGAACCGGGCGATGGGATCACGTGCAACTGCTTCCAGGCCTGCTAAACCCCTCCTTCCAGGCGATCAGCAGAGACAAGCGGTTCCTCTACACCGTGCACGGCGACAGCAGTGAGATCAGCTCCTTCACCATCGATGCCGCAAATGGCCAGATCACTCCGCTGAACCAGCAGTCGACACAGGGCAAGAACCCGGTCCATCTCGCCCTCGACCCGTCCGGCCGATTTCTAGTGGTGTGCAACCACATCACCTCAAGCCTGGCTGTTTTACCCGTGGGCGAGGACGGTGCGCTCAGACCAATCTGCGATTTGTTCGAACTTAAGGGAAAGATCGGCCCGCACCGTGTCGAGCAACCTTTCTCCAAGCCGCACCAGGCGGTGTTCGCGCCGGACGGGCGTTTTATCATCGTGCCGGACAAGGGCTTGGACCGGGTGTTCAGCTTTACCTTGGACGCAGTCGGCAAGCTCGTCCCAGCGCAGCCGCCCTCTGTGCAGGCTCGAGAGACATCAGGGCCGCGGCATGTCGCGTTCCGTCCCGACGGGCGCTTCGCCTATGTCGTGAACGAGTTGGACTCCACGGTCACGTCGTACGGCTATCACGCAGTGAGTGGCATGCTGACAGCGCTTCAGGTCATCCCAGCGCTGCCACAAAGTTTCATCGGCGACAGCCGTGCTTCCGAGATCCAATCGTCAGTTGACGGGCGATTCATCTATGTCTCGAACCGAGGCTATGATTCTGTGGCTATCTTCGCTGCGGACACCGCTACGGGTTGGCTGACGCTCGTGGACATCGTGCAAACCTCCGGCAAGACCCCGCGGTTCTTCACCCTGACGTCCGATGGCCGCTTCATGTTCGTGGCGCATGAGGATAGCGACATGATCGCCGTCTTCACCGTCGACCAAGTGACCGGCCAGTTCGCCCCGACGGGCGATGTGGTCAGAACGGGAAGCCCCGTTTGCATCGTGCTCCGTTAAAAGGGTCCGCCTGCATTTTAATTTGCGAGAATGGCTACTATCGCAAGTTGACGGCAGTGGGATAGGTCTGTGGGCATTTGCATGCCAGCCAAGAACACCACTCAAGCATCCATACTCACAGCGAATGGTGCTGGTGCCGCGGTTGAGCGTCCGACGTCCTTAGCGCCCACAGCGCGGTCTCGCTCCCGCCAGCGGGCGGACAACTACCTCGTCGCCGCCAACGCACCATCTGGCTTGCGGCCGCCGGCATCGAGCGTGGCCCTTTGTTCCGCGCCGTCACGCGACACGGCACCCCTAGAATGAGCGCCCTCAGCGGCGAAGCCGTGCGGCTGATCCTGCTCAGGCACGCGAGGCTTGCCGGGGTGAAAGGCACGCGGTTGGAACCGATCTCGCCGCACGGGCTCCGGGCGGGGTTCGTCACCGCCGCCTACCGCAACAACGTCCCCGACGAGGAGATCATGGGTCACAGCCGGCATCGTAGCCTGACCGTAATGCGCAGCTATGTCCGACGGTCAAAACTCAGCCACGCCAGCCACGCCGGGAAGGTCGGCCTGTGATGGGGACAAGGACGTTGGGTGGCGCTCTCCACCCTCATTGCGGTCACCAGCCGGTTAATGAAATGAGCGACCGTCTGGAGGTAGTTGCCCCTGGTGCGGAGTTGCCCCGCCAGTTCCGCGAACTCGGCCGCGGCCTTGGCCGTCAACGCCGCCCGGGTCGTGCCGGGACGCAGCCGCTCCGGGTCGGCGAACACCGACTTGAGCACGCCGAGCCGAACCGGATCGGCCATCTCGTCCAGCCGGACCTCGTGCCGCTCGGACACGGCGTTGGTCCGGATGATGATGCGTTCGATGTCGGAGGTGACCAGCAGCGGCGGGTTCTCCAGCGCGCCCGCGTATTGCAGGAGCTGCCCGGTGCGCCCCGTCCAGGTCCTTATGCTTGCCCTTGTATTCCCAAGCGAACCGCCCGCACCGCCACATGTCCGCCCAGCCGTTGCCGCCGCTGGCCTTGGTGGCGCCCTTCTCGAAGGCGTAGGCGGCCCCGGTTGGGTCGGAGTTGGGGGTCGGCTCGTCGAGCAGCGCACACAGGGCCAGGAAGTGCTCCTGCGCGGCGGCACGCTCATTCCGGGCGTTCGCGCGCCACTTGGCGATGAAGGAGGCGAGGTCACGCGGGACCGGCGGCGGCCTGGGCGGCGCTAGGCTCGCCTTTCGCGGCCATCAAGGAGAAAACTTCCCGGCGGTGACGTGCCTGGCCACGAACCACTCCGCCATGTCCTGGTCCTCGAGCAAATAGGTGGCCCGCGCGTTGCGCCAGACGATGTTCTTCTGCCGCAGGGTGTCCAGCGCGGTTTGCGCCTCCGCCGCCGTGACCGGCTTTCCGGCGACCGTCGAGTAGGCGGCCAGCGATGCGGCCGTGAACGGCGCGAACCTGGAGCCTTCCCGGACGAGGTGGCCGAGCACGGCCTTCTGGGTCTCGGTGAGCGACGCGAACTCGCTGTCATAGTCCTCCCAGATTCTCGCGCAGCGCGCGGCCCCCGTTGGCGAGGTCGGCCCTCAAACCTGGCGACCTGGTCGGTCCGAGGGCCGCATCCTTCAGCGCCTTCTGCAAGATCTCCGGGCGATGGCCAAGCACCTCGAACGCTTCCCAGACGTCGGCCGCGTCGAAGCGGTTGGAGGCATCCAGCCTATCGTTGATCCACCGCGTGTAGGCGTCCGAGTAGTCGCGCCCGAGGGCGCTCAAATATAAAGAGCATGCAATAGTCATGTGTGTGCCAGTCCCTTGGCCGACGGTGATAGCTGCAAAAGCTAGCAGAAATCATACCCCTAAATACGCCGCCTTCAGCCTCGGATCCTCGATCAAGTCGGCCGTTTCGCCGGTCAGCGCGACCCGGCCATTGT
>CAXSEK010000086.1:0-8820 GCA_964235625.1 uncultured Acetobacteraceae bacterium | reverse complement strand
AGCGGCCATCCAGCGCGGCCAGCAGGGCAGCGCGTTCGGCGGGGCCGCAACCATCCGCGCCGGGTGGCAGCAGGGCGAGGCGTTCGGCGTCCGGGATCTGGCCGTAGACGTGCAGGCCGTCGCGGATCTGCAGGTCCTTCACGTCGCACAGATAGGCGTCCAGCCGGGCGAGCGCGTCGTCGTCCTCCTGGCCCGGTGCCTCGTCCAGCAGGCCGGCGCTGGCGGCGCGGTCCAGGATGCGGGTGCGCAGCAGGGCGGTGCGGCGGCGGTCCATGCCGTCGGCGGTGGCGTATTCGTCGATCATCTGCTCGAGCGCCGCCGCCTCGCCGTGCAACCCGGCAGGGCGGATCGGCGGGGTGAGGTGGCCGATGGTGACGGCGCCCAAGCGGCGCTTGGCGGCGGCGGCTTCGCCGGGGTTGTTCACGATGAACGGGTAGATCACCGGCAGCCCGCCCGTCAGCGCCCGTGGCCAGCATAGCGGCGAGAGCGCGGCAGCCTTGCCCGGCAGCCATTCCAGCGAGCCGTGGGTCCCGAGATGCACCAGCGCGTGGCGGGTGCGCAGGGCTAGGTGGAAAGCAATGAAGGCGTGGCAGGGCGGCAGGTCCGCATCGTGGTAGGTGGCACGGCGATCACCCCGGTCGCCGCGGCCGGGCTGCAGGGAGGCGGTCAGGTTGCCGAGCGTGAGGTGGCGCAACGTGAAATGGCCATCCTGCACGGAGGGGTCGGCGGCCGGCTCGCCCCACGCGGCGAGCGCGGCGGCTTGCAGGGGGGCGGGCAAGCTGGCGAAGAGCGGCGCGTACTCGGCCAGGCTCAGGAAGGGTTGCGGCGCGGCATGGCTCAGCGCCCGCGTGAGCTCCTGCGTACTGGCAGCGCGGGTGGAGTAGCCAGCCTGGGCCAGCAGCGCCGTGACAGCGGACAGGCTGGCGAACCCGTCGAGTCCGACGGCGTGGCCGCGCTGGCCGCCAAGACCGGGGTAGTCGCTGAGTACGATGGCGAGGCGGCGCTCGGCGCGCGGGGTCAGGCGCAGGCTGGCCCACCCGGCGGCGCGGTCGGCGGCCAGGGCGATGCCGGACTCGTCCGGCTGGTGCGTGGTGCGGCCGTCCTGCTCGCGCTTGAAGGAGATGGCGGCGGTGAGCAGGCGGCCGTCCAGCTCTGGCAGCACGACCTGCATCGCGAGGTCGGTGGGGGTGAGGCCGCGGGTGGATTGCTGCCAGGCGGCATGCGAGCTGCTGCCGAGAATCAGCTGGAGGACGGGGGCATCGGCGGCATCGAGCGGCGATGCGTCCTGGGTGCGGGCGGAGAAGCCGGTGGCGTTGAGCACGACCGCGGGCCGCCACGCCGCCAGCGTGCGAGCGACGTAGGCTGCCGTTTCCGGGGCTTTCAGGCTGCCGGCGTAGATGGCCCCCACAGCCAGGCCCCGCGCCCGCAACGCCGCGAGCAGGGCCGTGATGGGGGCGAAATCCTCCGACAGCAGGTGCGAGCGGTAGAACACCACCACCGCCAGCGCGGGATCTCCCCCACCGTCATGCCAGGACTTGATCCTGGCATCCACGGGGTTGGGCTCATGACGTTGGCTGCCGGTTGCCGCGAACATCGTGCAACTTGGTTGCGCCGGTGTGTGCGGGACGCCGTGGATGCCAGGCTCAAGGCCTGGCATGACGGGGGTGGGGTGCGGTGCGGCCAGGTCCAACTCTAGCACGCCGTGCTGCGGCATCGGCTCGGCCGCGCCGCCATCGTCCGCGGCAAGCTCGGCCAAATGCGCCATCAGCGTCAGGGCGCGGCCCATATTCGCCCGGCCGCCATGGCGGAAACACGCGTCCAGCCGGGCGTGCATCGCTGGCTGCACTGTGGAGAGCGCCAGCAACGCCGGGTCGTCCCTGCCGTCGCCCGGCAGCACCGCCAGCGGGATTGCCCGCTCCCGGCACAGCGCGGCGAGTTCCTCGGCGCCATACCGCCAGTAGTCGACGCCGCCTAGCAGGCGCAGCACGACGCAGCCGGCATGGGCGACTGTCTGCTCCAGGTACAGGTCCACCGACAGCGGATGGCGCAGCTTGCCCAGTGGCGCCAGGCGCAGCGATGGCCCATCCCGGTGGCACGCGGCCAGTGCGCCCAGATCGGCGTCCGAGGACGACAGCACCACCAGCGCCGCCGGCCCGTGCGCCAGGTCCACCGCCTGCGCGGCTTCGTCCAGAGACCGGGTCTCGCGGACCAGTAAGTGCATCAGGTCCCCGCCGTCACGAAGCGAGCAAGGCGGCGATGGCGGCGCGGTCCATGCCCGTCTGGCCGATCACAACCAGCTGGCCACGCCGCTCCTCGCCGGCGGCCCAAGCGCGGTCGTAGTGCTGGCGGAAGCGGGTGCCCACACCCTGCACCGCCAGGCGCATCGGGCGGCCCGTGACGGGCACGAACCCCTTCATGCGCAACACGTCATGCGCGCCGGCGACCGTGGCGAGGCGGCGCAGGAGGGCGTCGGGCTCGGCGGTCTCGGCGATCGGCACGACGAAGCTGTCGAAATCGTCGTGCTCGTGCGCGCCGTCCTCCGCGTCGTGGCAGGAGGGGCGGGTGGCCAGGTCGTCCTCCGCTGCGGCGTCCAGGCCGAGCAGCACGGCGAGGTCCACCCGGCCCTCCGTGGCGGTCACCAGGGCGGCCGGGCGTGGGAGGGACGCCGATATCTGGGCCCGCAGCGCGGCCAAAGCGGGCGCGTCCAGCAGGTCTGCCTTGTTCAGGATCACCAAGTCGGCCGCGGCGATCTGGTCGCCGTAGACCTCCGCCAGCGGATTGTCGTGGTCCAGGTTCTCATCGGCGGCGCGTTGGGCGGCGACCGCGGCCGGGTCGTCGGCGAAGCGCCCGGCGGCGACGGCGGGGCCGTCCACCACGGCGATCACGCCGTCTACCGTCACCCGCGCCCGGATATCCGGCCAGCCGAACGCCTTCAGCAGCGGCTTCGGCAGCGCGAGCCCGCTGGTTTCCACCAGGATGTGCTCGGGCGGGTTCGGCCGGCCCAGCAGCGCCTGCATCGCCGGCAGGAACTCGTCCGCCACGGTGCAGCACAGGCAGCCATTGGCCAGCTCCACGATGTCCACATCCTCGCAGCCGGGGATGCCGCAGGACCGCAGCACTTCGCCATCGATGCCGAGCGCGCCGAACTCGTTCACCAGCACGGCGATGCGCCGCCCGCCGGCATGAGCGAGCACGTGGCGGACCAGGGTGGTCTTGCCGGCGCCGAGGAAGCCGGTGATGACCGTGCAGGGGATCTTCATGCTGGCAAGCGTCCCATGATCATGCGTGCGAGCGAAGGCGCGCGTTTGGAGGGCAGCACCGTCCCGGTCGGGTGGGCTGCGTATAGCCGGGCGTAGGCCAGCAGGTCCCCGGCCAGCTCCGGGGTCAGGCGGCCGAGCAGGTAACTCCATTTGCCGGGCATCGAGATCGCGGCGGCGCAGCCCTCGCCGCAGACCGAGAGGCAGGACACCTCGCGCAACTCCACCGCGTCCAGCGCCGGGTGCGACGCGACGGCGTCGTGCATGGAGCGGCCCGGCGCGGTCTGGCCCTCGGCAAGCGGCAGTCCGGCGCGGCAGGTCACGCAGACATGCAGGGTGGGCGTCATGGTGGTCCGTCTCCGTCCAGCCTACGGGCGCCCATCGCCTCCGGCATACAACGGCCGGGGGTCCGGCTGCATCCATCGCAAAGGACACAGTCGGCCAACCCCGGTGCACCCCGCCCGGCGTCGCAATGGTGGTCCTGGCTGCCATGCGGGCGGCCAGCGATGGCAGGTCTCCTGGCTCACGGATCGAGCGCGGTGCCGGCGGCCTTCCCGGGGGTGAACCCAGTGGCATGTGCCGGCGCCGCTCTCCGCTTACAGTTGCGGGGGCAGCCGCGGTGTCGCACCGCGTTCCCTTTTCAGCCTCCGTTTGGAGGCACCATCCCGCCCGGTGTATGGCCGGGCGTGTGGCAGGTCAAATCACCTTCGTCCTCGGCGGCGCGCGGTCCGGGAAGAGCCGCTATGCGGAGGCGCTGGTCGCGGTGCACCCGCCGCCGTGGCGCTACGTGGCGACGGGGCAGGCGTTCGACGGCGAGATGCGGGCGCGCATCGCGGAGCACCGGGCGCGGCGGGATGCGCGGTGGATCACGGTCGAGGCGCCGCTGGACCTGGCGGGGGCGTTGGCTACGGACGCGCCGTTGCTGGTGGATTGCCTGACGCTGTGGGCCACCAACCTGTTGCTGGCGGAGCGTGCGCCGGACTGGCCGGCGCTGCTGGCGGCGCTGGAGGCACGGTCGGCGCCGACCGTGCTGGTGTCCAACGAGGTCGGGCTTGGCATCGTGCCCGACAACGCGCTGGCCCGGCGGTTCCGGGATATGGCGGGCGTGCTGCACGGCCAGGTCGCGGCGCGGGCGGACCGCGTGGTGCTGATGGTGGCGGGACTCCCGATGGTGGTGAAATGAGTGAGACCGAGGCCCGGCACGCGGAAAAGATGGTCCGGCGCAAGGCAGTGCAGGATGCCGAGGTGGCGGGCAAGACCGTCACCGAGAAGGGGCTGCTGATCGTCCATACCGGGCCCGGCAAGGGCAAGACCACGGCCGCGTTCGGGCTCGCGCTGCGCATGCTGGGGCGTGGCCGGCCGGTCGGCGTCGTGCAGTTCATCAAGGGTGCCTGGACCACCGGCGAGCGGAGCGCATTCGAGCGGTTCGGGGACATGGTGGAGTGGCACACCATGGGCGAGGGCTTCACCTGGGAGACGCAGGATCGCGCCCGGGATGTGGCTGCGGCAACTCGTGCCTGGGGGCAAGCGATGGCGATGATGGCGCGGCCGGGCCTCGGGCTGCTAGTGCTGGACGAGCTGAATATCGCGCTGCGTTACGACTACCTGGTGGAGCCGGAGGTGCTGGCCGGCCTGGCCGCCCGCCCGCCCGCGCTGCACGTGGTGGTGACGGGCCGCAACGCACGGCCGGCGCTGATCGCGGCCGCGGACCTGGTGACGGAGATGGGGGCGGTGAAGCATCATTTCGCGGCAGGCGTGAAGGCGCAGGAAGGGATCGAGTTTTGACCGGATGGAGGCAGACGGGAAAGGACGTCCCCCTCCCCTTGTGGGAGGGGTTAGGGGAGGGGTGCAAGCGGTACTGATGGTGCGCGTCGCCACCCCTTCCCCCAGCCCCCTCCCACAAGGGGAGGGGGAGCACAGCGTCGACCATCATGGACCTATGTTGGCGTGACCGCCCGCGCAATCATGATCCAGGGCACCGGCTCCAGCGTCGGCAAGTCCCTGCTCGTGGCCGGCCTATGCCGGGCGTTGCTCCGGCGCGGCCTGACCGTGCGTCCGTTCAAGCCGCAGAACATGTCCAACAACGCCGCCGTCACCGCCGATGGCGGGGAGATCGGCCGCGCGCAGGCATTGCAGGCCCGGGCCGCCGGGGTGGCGCCCTCCGTCCACATGAACCCGGTGTTGCTGAAGCCGCAGAGCGAGACCGGCAGCCAGGTCGTGGTGCAGGGCCGCGTGGTCGGCACCGCCCGCGCCCGCGCGTATCAGGGGATGAAGCCCGGGCTGCTGCCGCACGTGCTCGACAGTTTCGCCCGCCTGCGCGCCGAGGCGGACATCGTGCTGGTGGAGGGGGCCGGCAGCGCGTCCGAGATCAATCTGCGCGCCGGGGACATCGCCAACATGGGGTTCGCGCGCGCCGCCGACGTGCCCGTCGTGATCGTGGGGGACATCGACCGCGGCGGCGTGATCGCAAGCCTCGTCGGCACCCATGCCGTGCTGGATCCGGCGGACCGCGCGATGGTGGCGGGCTTCATCGTCAACCGGATGCGCGGCGACCTGTCCCTGTTCGCCGACGGCATGACGACGATTGCCGGGTATACCGGCTGGCCCGCGCTAGGCTTGGTGCCGTTCTTTCCCGCCGCGCACCGCTTGCCCGCGGAGGACGCGGCCGACCTCGGCTTCGCCCGCCGCCCGGAGGCGCCGGTGCGGATCGCGGTGCCGGTACTGCCGTGGATCAGTAATTTCGACGACCTGGATCCGCTCGCCGCCGAACCCGGTGTCGACTTGGTGCTGGTGCAGCGCGGGTCGCCGTTGCCGGTGTGCGACCTGGTGATCTTGCCCGGCTCCAAGGCCACCATCGCCGACCTGGCCGCCCTGCGCGCGGAGGGCTGGGACATCGACCTGCGCGCCCATCACCGCCGCGGCGGGCGCATCCTGGGCCTGTGTGGCGGCTACCAGATGCTGGGCCGCAGCGTGGCAGACCGGGGCGGCGTCGAGGGGCCGCCGGGCACTGTGGCGGGCTTGGGGTTGCTCCCGGTGGACACGGAGCTGGGCGGGGACAAGCGCCTCGCCCCGGTCAGCGGCGAGCGGGACGGCGTGCCGTTCACCGGGTTCGAGATGCATGTCGGGCGCACCGTGGGGGAGGCCCGCCCGCTGCTGAACCTGGCCGACGGGCGCCCGGACGGGGCGGTATCCGCCGATGGCCTCGTCGCAGGATGCTACGTGCACGGCTTGTTCGGCCACGACGCCCAACGCGCCGATTGGCTGCGCCGCCTGGGCGCGGTGGCCAAGCCGCGGAACCATGAGGCGGAGGTGGAGGAGGTGCTGGATGCGCTTGCCACGCACCTCGAGGCGTATGTCGATATTGGGCGGATCCTGGAGTTGGCGCAGTAGAGATCGTTTGCGCAAGCTTCTCCCTCTGCCGTCTTTCACGGGTGAGGGCCGTCCAAGTACAGACTGTCCAGCTATCAGGCATCTTAAGCTCCTCCACCCCTGCCCTCTCCCAAAAGGGAGAGGGAGAACACAGGAGCGGCAACAGCCTATTCACCCCTCCACTGGCCGCGGTTTCCACGCCACGGGCTTAGAGCGGCAGGCCCTGCTCCCGCGCCGGCTTCATCGACGCGGTGAGCACCTCGCGCGGTGGCAGGTCGATCCAGGACAAGTGGCCGCCCTTGCCCGCGCCCGTGTCCAGGAAGATCGCGCTGCCCCCGGCGCTGCCCCAGCGGACGTAAGGGCGGCCATCGGTGCTGCGGCGGTCGTGGCCGCAATATACCGTGATCCCTTCCGGAATGCGGTCCACCCAGCGCAGCACACGCTCCGGATAGCCGTCGGTCTGCATGCGCCCCGTGGTCTGGCCGAACAGGGCGCGGCTGAGCGGCGTGTCCACCCGGCCCAGGCCCGGCGGGGGGGCGTTCTCCAGCATTGCCGTGTGGAAGCCGCCATGGACGAATACGCGCTCGCCGTCCACGATCCAGGCCGGCGCGTGGGTGATCGCCTCCAGCGCCCGGGCGCGCAACGAGGCGGGAAGCTGGCCGAGCGTCTCCTCCAGCGCATGGTCGACCCGCACCGGTTGGCCGCTGAGCGCACGGCCCAGCTTGCGGTCGTGGTTGCCGAGCAGGAAGATGCCACGGCCCTCGTCCAGCAGCCGCAGCGCCATGGCCAGCGCGCCGGCGCTGTCCGGGCCGCTATCGGTCAGGTCCCCCAACTGGATGACGAAGCGGTCGGTATCGGCGGCGAAGGCGAAAGCCCGGGAGTCGCCATGCACGTCGCCCACCACGCGGATCGCCTGGCCCACCGGGATCATCATGCGGTCTGCCGCATGGCACGGAACGCCGCCAGGGCGCGATCCCGCCCCTCCTCGAGCGCCACGACGGGGTGCGGGTACGTCTTGCCGAGGGTCACGCCCGCTTGCTCCAGCACGGCGGCCGGTGCCGTCCAGGGCGCGTGGATCCAGCGGTCGGGCAGGGCGGCCAGCTCGGACACCCAGCGACGGACATAGGCGCCCTGCGGATCGAACTTCTCGCCCTGGGTTTGCGGGTTGAACACGCGGAAGAACGGCTGGCTGTCGGTGCCGCAGCCTGCGACCCACTGCCAGGATTGCGCGTTCACTGCCAGGTCGCCATCGACCAGCGTGTCCCAGAACCAGCGCTCGCCCTCCACCCAGGACACCAGCAGGTGCTTCACCAGGAACGAGGCGGTGATCATGCGCACTCGGTTGTGCATCCAGCCGACCTGCCAGAGCTGCCGCATCCCCGCGTCCACGATCGGCACGCCGGTGCGCCCGCGCTCCCACGCACGCAGGCCCGCCGGGTCCTCCCGCCAGCGCAGCCGGCCGAAATCGGCGCGTTGCGGCTCGTCCGGCATGCGTGGTTCGCGCCAGAGCAGGTTGGTGGAGAACTCGTGCCACAACAGCTCGGTGTGGTAGACCTCGAGGCCTTCGCTGGACCCGGCCTCCGCCGCCTGATGCCAGAGCTGCCCGGGGGAGAGCTCGCCCCAGTGCAGATGCGGCGAGAGCATGGACGTCAGGTCCTCGCCCGGCGTGTTGCGGCCGGCGTGGTAGCCGGAGAGGCGCTCGGCCATGAATGTCTTGGCGCGGGCCTGCGCCGTCGCCTCGCCAGGCTTCCAGGTGGCGCGAAAGCCGGCGGCCCAGTCGGGCTTGGTGGGAAGCAGCTGCCAGGACTCGAGCGGGTCGCTGTCGGCTGTCAGCGCTTCCAGCCGCTTTGGCGCGGGCTTGGGCGCGTCGGGCGCACCCATGGCCCGGGCGGCGCGGGCGAACGGGGTGAAGATGCCATAAGCCCCGCCCGTCTTGGTGCGTACCGCCCCGAAATCGAACAGGGTCGCGGTGCGGTGTAAATGCAAGGGCACACCATCGGGCAACGCCTGCTGCACCGCCTGTTCCTGCGTCCGCGCCCAGGGCTCGGCCATCTGTCCAGCATGCACCGCCTTCGCGCCGCTCGCCTTGACCAACCCGGCTAGAATCGCCGCGGCGTCACCCCGGCGCAGCACGAGTTGGGCACCATGCTTGGCCAGGTCCGCCGCCAGCGACTGCAGGCTGTGGTGCAGCCAC
>CAXSEK010000085.1:0-8826 GCA_964235625.1 uncultured Acetobacteraceae bacterium | reverse complement strand
CAATCGACCGATACGCGGGTTGACTCGATCCTCTACGGCGCCGTGCTGGCCACGCTGCTGGGTTCACATTGGGCGGGTCCGCTCGCACGCTTCCTGCAGAACCGTGCCGTGTTCGTCGCCGGGCTGATGCTGCTGTGCCTATCCTTCCTCATCCGCGATCCGCTGTTCCGCGACTCCTGGCGGTTCAGCGTCCAGGGCGTCGGGCTGTTTATGGCCGTCGGCTCGCTGCTGTTTGCGGCGCGGCTCGGCTGGGTGCGGGCGATGCTGTCCTGGCGGGGGGCGATCCTGATCGGCCGCTGGAGCTACTCGATCTATCTCTGGCACGCGATCGTACTGATGGCTGCCGCTTCGATCCTGCCAGCCGCGCTCTGGCGCCCGGCGGTCGAGGACGGGCGGATCAGCCCGGCGTGGGACTTGGTGGGCATGCCGATCCTGGCGGCCATCTCGGTCGGCGTGGCTGCGCTGTCCTACCACTATGTCGAGATGCCGATGGTGGCGCTGCGCCGGCGCTTCGGCTCCCATGCCGTGCGGGATGGTGCGCCGTCCGCGCCGGACGCTCAGAGCTTGCCGAGCAGCAACCCCGCGGTCACCGCGGCGGCGGCTGCCAGCACGAACGGGGCACCGGCGAACTGCACGGGGAAGATATTCTCGGTGAAGGCGTAGAACAGCCCTGCGGTCAGCAGGGGGGCGACGATGGCGGTCAGCCCCTCCACTGCTGACAGCACGCCCTGCATCTCTCCCTGATTGTCGCCACGGCCCCGTTCGGACACCATCGCCCGCAGGGACGGCAGCGCCAGCCCGCCGAACGCCAGCAGCGCCACCGCCGGCGCCACTGCCCAGCCTGCGAACGCCACGGCGAGCAGGATGTAGCCGGCGGCACCCGACGCGTAGCCGAGCAGGGCCGCGCGATACTCCCCGATGCGGCCGACGATGTGGCGGAGCAGCAACCCCTCCACCACCGCCTGTGAGATGCCGATGCCGGCCAATGCCAGGCCGTTCAGCTGCGGCCCCCAGTGGAAGCGGTAGCCGGTGAACAGCACTAGGCAACTCTGCACAGCACCGAGGCCGATCCAGCTGCACGACCACGCGACCGCCATACGCCACAACGCACGGTCCTTCGTGATGCCAGCGAGCAGGCTGAACGGGTTGGCCCGCGCCCAGGAGAGCGCGCGGCGCTTGTCGCGGGGCAGGCTCTCGGGCAGCACGAACACGCCATAGGCCACGTTGGCCAGCGCGAGACAGGCGGCCGCCACGAACGGCAGCCGCAGCCCGAACCCGCCGAGGAAGCCGCCGAGCGCCGGCCCGATTACGAACCCGGCGCCGAACGTGGCGCCCACCAGGCCATACAGCCGCGGGCGGTCCTCCGTGCTGGAGACGTCCGCGATATAGGCCGTGGCGGCGGCGACGTTGGCCGACGTGGCGCCCGCGATCAGGCGTCCGACGAACAACCACCACATGTTCGGTGCCAAGGCGAGCAGAACGTAGTCGCAGCCAAGCCCGAACACGGAGGCAAGGATCACCGGGCGGCGGCCATACCGGTCACTCAGCGCGCCGAGGAACGGAGCCATCAGGAACTGCACGGCGGCGTAGGCGGCGATCAGCGCGCCGACCCAGGGTGCGGCGGCCTGCGGCGGCAGGTGCGCCAATTGCTCTACCAGCCCGGGCACGATCGGCGCGATGATGCCAACGCCGAGTGCATCCAACCCCAGCGTGATGAGCACGAAGGTGACGGACGCCTGCTTACGATCTGCCATTGCGGGGCCTAGCGGCAGCGGGCCAGCTCAGTTGCATCGCGGCCCAAATTCAGGCGCGCAACGGGCTCGCGCCTACGCCGTTGCACGTCGGTGCAGTCCGGTTCAGCCCCCGCTTCGACATTGCCACGCTTTCTGGCCCTGTATGGCGCGCTGTTCTGTGCGTTCGGCGTGGCGTCACCCTTTCTGCCGGGGCTGCTGCTGGAGCACGGGGTCCGGCCGGAATGGCTCGGAGTGATTCTGGCCGCGGGAACCGCGACGCGGCTGCTGGCGGGGCCGGCCGGGGGGCGGCTGTCGGACCGGAGCGGCCGGCCCGCGCTGGTGCTGGCCGGCCTGACCGCGGCGGCGGCCGTGGTGGCGCTGGGCTATGTGCCGGCCCGCGGCTTCCTGCCGTTGCTGCTGATCGGCATGGCCCATGCCGCGGTGCTGGCGCCGATCAACCCCGTGGCGGACGCGTTGGCGCTGGGCTCGGCCAACGCCAAGCCGGGCTTCGACTACGGCTAGGTGCGCGGCGCCGGGTCCGCCGCCTTCATCGTGGGTACCCTCATCGCCGGGCAGTTGGTGGGGGCGGCCGGCCTGGGCGTGATCATCTGGCTGAATGCCGGGTTCCTGGCGGTCGCGGCGCTGGCCGGGTTGCGCGTGCCCAACCAAGTCGCGGGCACCGGCGAGGCGCCATCGCAGGGCTGGCGGGCGCTGGCCGGCATCCCGGCCTTCGCCACGCTCATGGCCATCGCCGCGCTGATCGGCGGCAGCCACGCCATGCATGATGGGTTCGAGGTGATCCGCTGGCGCGCCGCCGGCCTTTCCGCCGGCCAGGCGAGCGTGCTGTGGGCGTTCTCCGTCGCGGCCGAGGTCGTGGTGTTCCTGTTTCTAGGCCGCAAGCTGCTCGATCGCCTCGGCCCGGCCTGGTCGCTGGCATTGTCGGCCACCGCGGGCATCGTGCGCTGGGGTGCCGCGGCAACGACGGCCTCCTTCGCCGCCATGTCCATCGTGGAGCCGCTGCACGGGCTCAGCTTCGCGCTCATGCACCTGGCCTGCATGGATGTCATCAAGCGGACCGTCCCCGCCAGCCTGGCCGCCACGGCGCAAGCGTTTTACGGCACCGTCGCGGTCGGCGCCGCGTCTGCCGCCGCTTCGCTCCTGTCCGGTCCGCTCTACGGGCAGTTCGGGGCCACTGCGTTCTGGGCGATGGCCGGCATGTGCGCCTGTGCGGTGCCGCTGACGGTCATGTTGCGGCCTGGCCGACCCGGGCCAGCGCTGGATGGCGTTCGCGGGCGGTAACGCGCTTGATTACGTCCAGTCCGCCGTAACGGTCGATCTGGATCGCGTCCAAGCTTCAACGTCCCGCTGTTGACAGGGGTCCACGCACCATCCGGCTGCGTACGCTAACCCGGGTCGCGATCCAATTCGGGATAGTGCCGGAACACCCCATTCGTGTTGAACGGGATCCGCCGGTCCGACGCGAGGTATCGCGCGATCCCGGGCCGTATCGCCACCGCATCGCGCAACGCCGCCAAGGCCGGGTAGCGCTGCGCCAAGTCCGCCGTCGCCCGCGGAAAGGCGTAGCGCAGCCCCTCGACCACCTGGAACAGCGATAGATCGACCGTCGTCACGGTCTTGCCGACGATCTGCCCGGCGCCATGCGGGTTCCGCGACAACACCCCCTCGAAATAGCCAAGGTATTTTGGCATACGCACGGCCAGGAAATCGGCCGACCGCGCCAGCGCCGCTTCCTTCTGGTCTTCGTAGTAATCGCTGGTCGCAAGCGGATGATGTGTGTCGTGCACCTCGCTCACCAGGTCGGTGATGGTGAGTTGCAGCCCGTGCGCCACTGCCTGCAGCGCCGGGTCGGACGGCGCCAGGCCGAGCTTGGGGCCGAGATGGAGCAGGACGTTCGCGACGTGCGAGACGACCAGCTCCCCGTCCTTCAGGAACGGGGGCGCGAAAGGCGGGCAGGGGCCGCCACGCAGCATGGCCTGCATCGCCGCCATCCCGCCCGGGCTGCGCGTGACGTCCACGTAATCCGCCCCGGCATCCTCCAGCGCCAGCCGAACGAACTCGCCGCGCCCTTGCAGGCCGTCCCAGTAATACAGCTCGTAGGTCATCCCACCCTCATGCGCCGGCTGCCACCGGTGTTGCAACCGGCGGCTCAGGCCCGCAGCAGCCCGCCCATCGGCGAGATGCCGCTGCTGCCCGGGAACACTGCCGGCATCGCGCTGGCCGGTACGCCGAGATGCTCCACCAGCAGCGCCATCGCCAGCGCCCGCAAATCAGTGGTGGGGGCGAGGTCCCGGTTCTCGAACAGCTTCGCGTCGGCGAGGCCGGGCCAAGTGCCGAGGACACGGCCGCCTGCCACGCCGCCGCCTGCCACGAAGGCGACACCCGCGGTGCCGTGATCCGTGCCGTTGGTGCCGTTGATCCGCGCCGTACGGCCGAACTCCGTCATTACCAGCACGGCGGTCTGGTCCCACGCCCCGCCCATCGCCTGCTTCAGTGCCAGCAACCCGGCATCCAGCTGCTTCAAAGGCGGCACCAGCCGTTGCGCCTGGCCGGCATGCGTGTCCCAACCGCCGGCCTCCAGCACCGCCACGCGCGGGCCATCCGCGGCGGCCAGCAGCTTGCCCGCCGCCTGCGCCACGTTCACCACTGCGTTCTTATCCGCCAGCGGCACCCCGGCCAGCGTCTCGGTTGAGAAGCCGCGGTCCTGCAAGCCCTCCCGCACCACCGGGCCGAGCAGCGCGTCGTCATGCGCCAGGTCGGCGATGCGGGCATACAGCTCGGGCGACAGCGCCTGGTAGCTGCTGGCGGCGTAGGTGCCGACGGGCGCGGCGCCGCGCAACATCAGCGGCACCGTGACGCCGACGGCCAGCGCCGTGTTCGGCCGGTGGCCCGGCATCGCTTCCACAGCCCGGTTCAGCCACCCGCTGTCCAGGCGGTGGTCCGCCCCGCTCTCAAGGTAATCCTGCGCATCGAAATGGCTGCGGCTGCGATACGGGCCGGCCACGGCGTGCACCGGCAGCAGCTGCCCCGCCTTGAATAGTCCGTGCATGCCCGTCAGCGTCGGATGCAGGCCGTAGAAGCCGCCTAGGTCTAGCAGCCCATCCGGCTTGCCCGGCTCCGGCGGTACCAACCCGGCGCGCAACCGCACCAAGTCCGGATCGCCATACGGCACCACCGCCGCCATGCCGTCCAGCGCGCCGCGCAGAATGACGACGACCAGTCGCCGGTCGCTCGGTGCCGCTGCCAGGGCGAGCGAGGCGGAGCCGCAAGTCCAGGCGGCGGTCAGCCCAAGCAGGGCGGTGCGGCGGGAGATGTGCATGTCAGCGCCTCTGGAACTCGGGGGAACTTAGCAGCAGCGTCACCGCATCCCGGCGGGACCCGGCGCCGTGCATGGCGGCCAGCGTCTCCGGCCGCAGCAGGGGGCCGAGCGACGCGTCGGCGATGGCGGCCGGATCCCGGTCGCCGGCATGGGCCGCCACCTCGTGCGACCAGTCGAACCGCCGCATCATGGCCTCGGGCGCCGTCCATCCGCTTGCGGCATCCGGCCAACCATTCGGCAGCGGGGCGCTCCAGAGCGGCTGGCCCAGGCTGCCCAGCGCGGCCGGCAGCTTCACCTGGTCGGCCGGCAGGTCCAGCGCGCGGAGGGCGGCGACGGTGAAATCGAGCGGCGAGCGGACCTTGGTCAGCGGTTGCCAGGCGGCCTCCAACTGCACTAGGGCGGCACTGGCGGCGCCGAGATCGCCGTCCGTGTCCCGCAACACGCCCTCGATAGTGCGGACGGAGTCGGGCTGCGCACCGTCCCCGACGAAATGCTGCACCAGTTGTGTCGCGAGATGGCGGTGGGTGGCCGGATGGCGGGCCAGGAAGCCGAGCGCCGCGATCCCGCCCGCTTCGCCCGAGGGGAACTGGCGGCCGAGCAGCGTCTTGCTGCCGGGCTCGTGCGCTCCCGGGCGGAACAGGAAGCCGGGATACAGCCGCTGCAGGTCGACCGACCAGCCGGTCAGGATCGAGGCGAAGGCGGTCACGTCGGCCTGCGTGTAGCCGCCGGCGGCGCTGAGCGTGTGCAGCTCGAGGCACTCGCGCGCCAGGTTCTCGTTCAGTCCGCGATGCTGCGCCTCGCCGATCGGGCTGTGCGGGCCGAAGGAGCTGTTGTTGTCCAGGTAGAACAGCATCGCCGGGTGCCGCATCACCGCCAGCAGCATGGCGTCGAACGGGCCCGTGACGTAGGGACGGATCGCCTCGCGGATGTAGGGACCGACGACGGCGTTGGTACCGCCCTGGCGCGTGCTGACCGTGAAATGGTTGGCCCAGAACCAGACTAGCCGCTCCCGGAACGGCGCCGCGGTGGTCAGCAACTGGGCCGTCTGCGCCGCCGCATCCTCGTCGTAGAGCGGCCGGATCAGCGACTGGCCTGGCGGCAGGTTCAGCTTGAACTCTTCGCGCATCACGGTGAGGCCGTCGGCCGTGGTCGGCAGCTTGGTGTCAAATACCGCGGGGTCGTCGCCCTGCAGCTGCTGGTGCAACCAGGCGGCAGGGTCGGCGGGAAGCGCTTCTTCGCCCCGGCGGCCGAGGCCGAAGCGGATCAGGGCGTGTGCGGTCTGAAAATCCATAGAGTTGTTCTACTATCGGGTGGCGATGCGAAACGTGACGAATCGTTGCGCGCCCAGTCTGCCGGATCACCTTTCCGCGCGTGCTGCCGCCATGTTGCCGGGCTTCCCGCCGTGACTTACGGTTTGCGCCTTGAATGGCTGGAAGGTACCATGGCTACTCGCGCGCCTCTGCCCGGTGTCGTCGCGACGCGCATGGTCGTTGCGACCCGGCTCGGTAAGGCAGCATGAGGCCGCTCGCGGCCGTGGCGGTGGACGAAAGCCTCTTTGCCGTGACCTAATATCCTGTCGATCGCGTTGCATGAGGCCGGGCACGCGGTTGCGGCTTGGTGGCTCCGGCTGGACGTGCGCTCGGTTACCCTCGGGTTCGGCCTGGCGCTGGCGCGGGTGCGGCGCGGCGGCGTGCTGTTCATGGTTCGGGCAATGCCGGTCTCCGGTTTCGTCGGCATCGCCGTACGGCCGGGCATGTCCAACCTGCGCTATGCGGCGATGGTCGCGGCCGGGCCCGCGGTGAACGCGCTGCTGCTCGGCCTCGTGGCCGCACTCTACCGGATGCGTCCGGATTGGGAGTTGGCGGTGCTGCCGGCCGCCGTGTCGCAAGGCCTGCTGCTGGCGGTCGCCTTGGTTCCGATGCGGTCCCGCAGGACCGGGCGGGCCTCGGACGGGATGCAGCTTTGGCATCATCTCGTCCGCAAGCCGCCGCCCGACCTGTTCGATAAGCAGTATGCCGGCCTTGCCGCGACCTTGTTCCCGCCGGGTAAGGCAGTGCCAACCCCGTCCGGCGGCGCGCCTGAGGTGTTCTACAACATCGTCCGGATGGACCGGCTCCACGATGCCTGGGCAGCGCGGGATGCCGCGGCGGCCGTGCGCCGGGTGGTAGACCGGGGAGCGCTGACGCCGCTGAAGCAGGCGCTGGCATTCGACTTCCCGGCGGGCAACGGCCCGGTGTTCGGGGTGATGGCGGCGCCGGCCGAGATGGAGCATTGGTCGGCGGAGGCGGGCCGTTTGGCGCCGGGTGTGGATACCACCATCACCCGGGCTGGCGTGCTGGCCAACACCGGCCGGGGCGCGGAGGCCGAGGCGATGCTGCGCCCGTTGCTCACGGGGGAAACGGCGCCGCTGCGGCTGTTCCTGTGCCGGCTGCACCTCGCCCAAGCCGCGGCCGCGCAGGGCCACGCGAGCGCCGCCCGCGATTGGCTAGCGATGGCGCGCGCGGGGCTGCCGGCGGGAGCGCTGCGCCGGTTCGCGGCCAGGCTGCTCGACCGTGCGGAAGCCCCGCCGCCGTTCACGAACCGCCTATGACGATCGATGCTTCGCTGCTTTGGGGTGAACTGGGCGTGCTGACCCTGGCGCGCTGGCGCTTCGGCCGGCTGGTGATCGTTCTGCATGCCTAGCCGCTGACCGGGTTCGCCGCCAGCTTGCTGCGGCTTGGCGCCGGGCCGCGCGGCCACGCCATCCGAATCGCGGGCGGCCCGCCGGCCACTGCACTGCTGTTCGGGCTCGCTGCCGCGGCACTCGCGATGCGGCCGGATTGGGATGACGCCCTCGTTCCGGTGCTCGTCGTCCAGGGCCCGTTGGCTTTGCTGAACCTCATCCCGTTCCGCCTGTGCAGGAAAGGCCAGGCGCGCAATTCGGACGGGATGCAGCTTCTGCTTTGCGCGCGCGGCAGGTTTGATCACGTGTTCGAAACGAGCTACCAGGCCGCGATCGCTCCCGTGTATCCGCCGAGCCTGCCCCTGCCGCCGCCCTCACCCGATGCCGCGGAGCTGCTGTTCCACGTGCTGCGGCCCGACCGTTGGTGGACACATGGGCGCGCAACGACACCCGGGAGGAAGTGGCGATGCTGGTGGAAGCCAAGCGGCTGGCGGCACCGGAACAGACGATGGCGCTGCACTTCCTGCTGACCAACGAACTCGATTTCGCTGACACCGGCAGCACCAGTGGCTGGATTTGCTACTGGTCCGACAGCGCGTTCCTGGTGCAGCCGGAGAACGTCACATCCCCACCGGCCGTGCTGCTGACGCGGGCCGGTGCCCTTGCCCGGCTGGGCGACGGGACCGGTGCCGAGGAACTCCTGCGCCTCCTGCTGCCCCGCCTACGGCAGGCGGGCTCGCTGGTCAGCGGCCTTGTGTAAATGGCGCAAGCTACCGCGTTGCAGGGGCGGGCGGCCGAGGCGGCGGCCAGCCTGGTGCGGGCCCGTGCGGCGGCAAAAGGGCCTGCGCGCAAGGCTTTGCTGCTGCAGATCCGCCGGGCCGAGCGGCGGCCACCGCTGGCCCCGGTGGACCCGGCCCCCGACACTGCTATAACGCGAGCATGACCCTCATGATGCGCCTCGTCACCTCGCTATCCGGCCGCCTGGTCGGGAAGGACGCCGCCGGCAACGTCTATTACGAGGCCAAGCGCGCGCCCGGGCCGCAGCGGCGCCGGCGCCGTTGGGTGATGTACAATGGCGAGGCGGAGGCCAGCCG
>CAXSEK010000084.1:0-8836 GCA_964235625.1 uncultured Acetobacteraceae bacterium | reverse complement strand
ACCTTCTCCCGCCTGATCGCGGCCGGTGCCTTGCTGCCGCTGGACAAAGCCAAGCTGCAGACCCTGGCCGGCGAGGACCCGGTGTTGCTGGGCCGCGTGGCGGCCTCGGACCCCGGCAACACATACGGCGCGATCTATCTGTGGGGCACGATCGGCCTTGGCGAGAACCCGTCCAAGATCCACGCCCTGTTCCCCGACGCGCCGCTGGACAGCTGGGACCTGCTGCTGAAGCCGGAAAACGCGAAGCGGCTTGCGGGCTGCGGCATCACCATGATGGACAGCGCCACGGATGTGATTCCCTCCGTGCTGAAATACCTGCACCACGACCCGTCCAGCACCGACCCGGCGGACCTCGCCGACGTCGAAAAGACGCTGATGGCCATCCGCCCCTACATTCGCACCTTCGCCAGCGGTGGCGCAGTGGAGGCCCTGGCCGCCGGGCAGACCTGCCTGGTGATGGACTACTCGGGGGACGTGATCCAGGCCGCCAGCCGCGCCGCCGAGGCCAAGCAGGATCCCGTGACCTACGTGGCACCGAAGGAGTTCACCCAGCTTTGGTTCGACATGCTCGCCATTCCCAAGGACGCGCCGCACCCGGAGCTGGCGTTGCAGTTCATCAATTTCATGCTGCAGCCGAGCGTGATCGCCGGCGTCACCAACACCGTGCAGTACCCGAACGCCGTCCCGGCCAGCAAGCCAATGGTGGATGCCGCCGTGCGTGACAACCCGAACGTCTACCCGGATGCCGCGGCACTCGGGCGGTCTTTCACTGTCGCCGCGGTGAAGGAGGCGGCGGTGCGGGCCCGCACTCGAATGTGGACGCGCTTCAAGGCCGGTGGCTGACCACCCGGCGCCGGGCACGCCGGGCCAAGCGCATGTCGACGTCGCTGGCCTGACCGTCCGTTACGGCGGATGGACGGCGCTGGACGGCCTGGACCTGGGGATCGGCCGCGGCGAGCTGTTCGTCCTCCTGGGCGGCTCCGGCTCCGGCAAGACGACGCTGCTGCGCACGCTGGCCGGGTTCATCAAGCCCGCCGCAGGGCGCATCACCCTGGGCAGGCGGGACATCACCGGCCTGCCGCCCCATCGCCGCCCGGTGAACACGATGTTCCAGTCCTACGCTTTGTTCCCCCACATGAGCGTCGCCGCCAACATCGGCTTCGGCCTCCGCCGCCAGGGCTTGCCTGGCCCCGAGATCACCCGCCGGGTCGACGAGCTACTCATTCTGGTAAGGCTCGAAGCGTTTGCCGACCGCCGGCCGGACGCCCTCTCCGGCGGCCAGCGGCAACGGGTGGCACTGGCCCGCAGCCTCGCCCCCCGGCCGGAACTGCTGCTGCTGGACGAGCCGCTGTCGGCCCTCGACCGCGGCCTGCGCGAGGCGACCCGCACCGAGCTGGTCCGGGTGCAGCGCCAGCTCGGCACCACTTTCGTGCTGGTCACCCACGACCAGGAGGAGGCGCTGTCGATGGCCACCCGGATCGGGCTACTGGAGCAGGGACGGCTGGCCCAAATCGGCACTCCGACCGAGATCTACGAGCACCCCATCAGCCGCAGCGTCGCCGCCTTTATGGGCGCGGCCAACATTCTCCCCGCCCGCGTGCGCGAACCCGGCGTGCTAGACCTCCCGAGCCTCGGCACCACCGCGCTGGTGGACACGGCGGGCCTTGCCACCGACCTTCATGTGGCCTTCCGTCCTGAGCGGCTGCGCCTCGCCCGCGGCGGCCCGGGGAACGGCCCCAACGCCGTGGCCGGCCGGATCATCGAGAGCGCCTATCGCGGCATCGTGGTCGACCACCGCGTCGGGATCGGCGAGTCTACGACACTGCTCGTCAGCCAGCCGCTCGCCGACGGGGCAGGGGTGGCGCTGCCCCCTGGCGAGGCCGTCTGCGTGTCGTGGACGCCGGACGCCTGCATCCTGCTGCCGTCATGAATCGCTGGCTTGTGCTGGCCCCGGTATGGGCCTGGCTGCTCCTCTTCATCGCCCTGCCGGCGGCAATCGTTGTGGCCCTGTCCTTCTCCCAGGCCGCCGCCAGCGTCCCGCCCTACGACCCGCTGGTGACTTGGTCCGACTGGCATCCGGCGCTGCACCTACTGGGCGACAACTACGCGGCCCTGTTGCAGGACGGCTACTATCTTGCCGCCGCGCTGCAGAGCCTGCTGGTCGCGTCCGTCTCCTCCGTGCTGTGCCTGCTGATCGGCTACCCGATGGCGCTGGCCATCGCCCGGGCGCCGGAGGCCTGGCGGTCCCTCCTGCTGCTGCTGGTCATGCTGCCGTTCTGGACAGGGTTCCTGCTGCGGATCGTGGCATGGATCGGGCTGCTGGGCGATGACGGCTGGGTCAACAGCGTGCTGCTCGCCGTGGGGTTGATCCGCGCCCCGCTGCACATGCTCTACACCCGCTTCGCCATGTATGTCGGAATCGTCTACTGCTATCTGCCATTCATGGTCCTGCCGCTCTACGCCCGGCTGTCCAAGCTGGACCCGGCGCTGGAGGAAGCCGCCGCGGACCTCGGCGCCCGGCCCTTGCGCGTGTTCTGCTCCGTCACCCTGCCGTTGTCGCTGCCCGGCATCCTGGCCGGCCTCGCCCTGGTGTTCATGCCGGCCGTCGGCGAATACGTCATCCCCGAACTGCTTGGGGGCCCGGCAGCCCAGACCATCGGCCGCGCGCTCTGGAACGAGTTCTTCTCCAACCACGACTGGCCAATGGCCGCCGCCCTCGCCAACGCCTTGCTGATCGGCTTGTTATTGCCCCTCGGCCTACTACGCGCCGGACAACGCCGCCTCTAAACCCCGTTCCCTTGATCCTCTTCTCCCTCTCCCTCGGGGAGAGGGTCGGGGTGAGGGAGCTTGGGATCCCAACCGTCAGACATGACGCACACACAGGCCTCAAGTCCCTCCCCAATCTATCCAATCCCCCCTAAACAACTCAACATGGCCCGACCCTGGCGAACCCTCTCCTCCCGCTCCGTGCTCCGCGACCGCTGGATCGACCTCCGCGCCGATGACTGCGAGACGCCGGGCGGCAGCCTCATCGCGCCCTACTACGTGCTGAGCTATCCAGACTGGGTCCACGTCGTAGCCCTCACGCCGGATAATCTGATCGTGCTGGTCGAGCAATACCGTCACGGCGCCGGCGCTGTCTGCCTGGAACTCCCCGGCGGCGCCGTTGATGCACAAGACGACACTCCGCAAGCCGGGGGACAACGCGAGTTGCGGGAAGAAACAGGGTATGCCGGCAAACACTGGCAAACCGTTGCCAGCCTGTATGCCAATCCCGCCACGCAAACCAACCGCATCCACACTGTGCTCGCCACCGGCTGCACCCGCGCCGGCAACCCCGAACTGGAGGCCGGTGAAGAAGGGTTGACTGTACGATGCCTCCCTGTCTCGGAAGTCCTCTGTAAACTCCACACCGGCCTACTCGGACAATCGATGCAAGTCGCCGGTCTATTCCTGGCGCTAAACCAGGCTGGCCTACGCTAGTTCGCTGATCTCCCGCGTCTTACTCGAAAGAGGGCAGGGGGGAAGGGCGGGCTGCGCAAGAACTTCCGATTACCGCCCTCCTGTGTGTGCAGCGCGCCGCGCAATGGGCCGGCGAACCCCGCGTTGTCCCGTCGCACGCGGTCGCGCCACCATCGTCGCCGCCGCCGTGCTGTTCGCGGCCGGTACCTCGGCGGCCTGGCAGGCGTTATCCTCGCCCGTGCCGAATTGGATCGTCGGCAACAACGCCGCCGGCGGAAACAACACCCCTAGCCCGACAGCGGCACCCGCCTTGAGGGCCAATGGGCCGATCTCCGGCTTGATGGACGGGCTTTTCAGATGCCCTGTGATATCGATCGGGGTCGACAGCGTGCCAATGCTGAAATGCTTCGAGTTCGTCTTCAGCTTATAGTCGATCGTCTCGGTCGCCAGGTTCACGTCTCCCGTCCCCTGCACCCGCGCCTCGCTGGTATCCAGGATCAGGGTCTTGGTCGAGAGTTCGCCATTCTTGAGCCCGAAATCCGCGGCAAAACATTGCAGGTTGGCCTTCTGCGGAACGCCCAGCGCCGACAGCAGGGCGTTGCCGAACTCCAACCCGGCGATATCCACCAGCAACGCGCTTAGATTGCCGCCGGACATGCCAAGCCGCAGATCGCCGTTGCCGCGGCCTAGCAGCGTCGCCAGCGAGTTGCCCGTCGACACCAGCTTTGCGCTTCCGCTCATCGACCCCGCGCCCTCCACCAGGTGCGTCGCCGACAGCAGCCGGGCCAGGTCCACCCGGCGGAATTGCACGCCGATATCGGCGTTGACCTCCTTACCCTGGGGCTTCAGGTCGGCCGCCAGGCTGATCTCGCCCGTTCCCACCTTGAACGAGAGCGGATGCACCTCGACGTGGCCATTCGTGATGTCGATATCGGCCACGATGTTGTCAAGCGGAACGGAGCGGCCCAGGATCTGCTGCCCCTTGTAGCGCAGCTTGACGTTGGCGGCGTCGAGCTTGGGCATGCTGATCGGCGTGTCCGGCAAGACGTGGTCGCTGGCTTCCTTGCGGGTCAGCTCCGCTTTCTGCTGGGCGCTCTGGCCCGCCTCGCCCTTGCGGCCCGGCGTCTCCCCAATGAAGCCGCCAAGGTCCGCCAGGTCCACCTTGCGTGAGGTCAGGTTGGCCTCCACAACTGGCTTGGCCCCGGTTGGATCGACGAAGATGTCACCGTTCAGGTCGCTGTTGCCCAGCCGGCCGGTGAACCCGGTGAACTTGACTCTCTTGTCCTCGTAATCAAGCTTGCCCGCGATCAAGTAGGCGGGTGTCTCCGGGATCGGCACACCCGTCAGCGGCGTCAGTAGGGCCATGTTCGGCCCGGCGAACTCGAGCTTCAGCTTCGCTCCGGCGAAATTCAGCGGATTTTCGACCGTACCCGTCAACGCAACCTTCGTCGGCCCGTTCGCCAGATGGAGGTCGATCGGATAAGGATGTGCCGTATCGCGGATTGAGAGCACCGCACCCGCGATCAGCTTGCCGAGGATCGGCTGCGCGGCATAGGTCCCCCTCGCGTCAACGACGATCTGCCCCGCCTGCTTGTCGGGCGTCGCGGCCCCGGCGTCACCCTCCCGCGTAGCGACGTCGAGGTTGAAGTCCGCCTTTAACCTGGCGAGCACCACGTGGGCGTGTCCGTCAGTGATCACGAGGTCACCAATCTTCGGCCCGGCATTCGGATCAGCCTTCTTGCCCGCCGGCTCGTCACTGCTCTTGCCGGATCCGGTCGGCCAGTTCGCCGTCTTGTCCGCCCGCTGCTCGGCATCCACCACGGGATGCGCCAGGCTGATCTGCGGGATCACGATCTGGCGGGAGTGGACATACGCCATGACGTCCACCTGCACCGCCAGCGTATCGACATGGGCGAACGGCGTTCCTGTGTCGAATCCGTCCGCATTCGCGATCTCCACGCCGTCCAGCGTGATGGTGGTGACCCGGCCCAGCTGGACGTGCATGTGCTGCGCTGTCGTCTTGCGCCCGAGGGCTGCCGTTGCCTGGCCATTCACCAGCGGCAGGAACCAATCCCAATCCCACAGTGCCACCACAGCAATGATCGCGATCACGAAGGTGCCGAGCACCCACAAACCGATATGGTGCCGCCGCCGAGGCGCGGTGGGAGTGTCGTTTGGCATTACACGCGAACGCGGTCATCCCGACGCAGTTGCAGCCACGAACCCCGCGTCCCACACTGCCTTTGAACCGCGGAGGAACGCTCATGATCTACGAGTTGCGCATCTATCACTGCGTGCCCGGCCGCCTTCCGGCGCTGCTGAAGCGGTTCGAAACCGTGACACTCGCAATCTGGGAGCGCCACGGCATCAAGCAGGCCGGCTTCTGGACCACGCTGATCGGCGCGTCCAACATGACGCTCACCTACATGCTGGCCTGGGATAGCCTGGCGGACCGCGAAACCAAGTGGACAGCCTTCCAGTCCGACCCTGAATGGACCACCAAGCGCGCCGAAACCGAGAAAGACGGCGCCATCGTCGCCAACATCGTCAGCGAATTCTTGGTGCCGACCGCTTTCTCGTCAGTGAAGTAGCAACGGGATCTAATCTTCTCCCTCTCCCGTCCTCCACGGGAGAGGGTCGGGGTGAGGGCCGCAACGCACGAACCTCACCACCTTCGCCATGTACACCCCGTCATCCACTCGGCACCGACACCAACCGCCGCCGGACCACCCCGGCCACCGCATCCGGCGTCAGCCCGAAGTGCCGATATAACGCCTCCGCCGGCGCCGACGCCCCAAACCCCGCCAGCCCGATGAACACGCCATCCTCGCCAAGCCACCGCTCCCACCCGAAGCCGCATGCCGCCTCGATCCCGAAACGCGGCGCACTGCCCAGGACCGCTTGCCGTGCCCCGGCCTCCATCCGGGCGAACAACCCCCAGGCCGGCATCGACACCACAGCGACCGCGACCCCCTCCGCCGCCAGCCGCTCCCGCGCGGCCATCGCCAGAAAGACCTCGCTGCCACTGGCGATCAGCGTCGCGCGCCGTGGGCCGTTCGCCTCCGCCAGCACGTAGCCACCGCGGGCACAGCGGTTCTCCCCCAGGTCGTGCCGCAGCGGCGGCAGCTTCTGCTCCGACAAGACGAGCAGGGTCGGCCCGTCCGACCGGCGCACCGCCAGCTCGCAACACTCCGCCGCCTCCATCGCATCCGCCGGGCGCAGCACCAGCAGGCCAGGGATCGCCCGCAACCCCGCCAGTTGCTCGACTGGCTGGTAGGCCGCGCCATCCGCACCGAGCCCGATGCTGTCATGCGTCGCGACATGCACCGCCCGCAGCCGCATCATCGCCGAGAGCCGCAGCGCCGGCCGCATCCCGTCCGACGCGGCAAGCGGCGCCACCGCGTAGGGCAGCACGCCGCCATGCAGCGCCAGCCCGTTGAGGCACGCCGCCATGCCGTGCTCACGCGGCCCGTAATGCACTTGGCGTCCGGAGAAGCTGCCCGGCGTCACCGGCGGCACCCGGCCCGGCCCAAGCTCCGTCTGGCCACCGACCAGTTCCGGAAAGCCCGGCGCCAGCGCCTCCAACAGCTGCTCCGCCGACTCCCGCGTGCTCGCCGGCAGCTGGTTGGTCGTTAGCCCCGCCTTGAAGGCCGCCAGCTGGTCCGTCCAGCCATCCGGCAGGCGGCCGGCCACCACGCGCTCGAACTCCGCTCGTAACGGATGGTGCGCCAGCCGCTTCAACCAGGCCCGGCGCGCGCCCGTGCCGCGGCCGCCGGCGTCCGCCCATCCCTCCAGCGCCTCCGGCCCAGCCGGTACCGCCGTCCAATCCCGCCCGAGCGCCGTCCGGCACACCAGCAACGTCGGCTTGCGGGACCGCGCGGCCAGCGACAACGCGGCGCCGATCGCCTCGGGGTCATGCGCCTCCACGCTGCGGGTCGCCCAGCCGAGGGCCGCGAACCGGCGCAGCGCATCGTCGGGGCCGGCCAGCCCGCTGGAGCACTCGGCGGTGCCGGTATCGTCCTCCAGCAGGACCAAAAGTTTCTCCAGCCGCAGATGTCCCGCCAGGCTGGCCGCCTCGTGGCTCACCCCTTCCATCAGGTCGCCGAGCGTGGCGACGACCCAGGTCCGGTGATCCACCAGGCTCTTGCCGAACCGCGCTGCCATCAGGCGCTCGGCCAACGCCATGCCGACGGCCATGCCCAATCCCTGGCCGAGCGGCCCCGTGGTCGCCTCGATCGCCGGGTGCGCCGTGCGATCCGGATGGCCGGAGGCCGGGCTGCCGAGTTGCCGATGGCCGGCCAACGCCGCCGCATCCATCCCGGCATGTCCCGTCAGGTGCAGCAGCGCGTAGAGCAGGGGGGCGCCGTAGCCCGGCGAGAGCACGAACCGGTCCCGGTCCGCCCAGGCCGGGTCCGCTGAGTCGAACCGGTGGAACCCGGACCACAGAACCGTCGCCGCATCCGCCATCCCGACCGCCAGCCCGCCCCCGGGCACCATGCCGACCGCCACGGAGCGCAACGCATCCGCCATCGCGCGCTCGGCCGTCGGCGCCACGTCCGTCCTCGGCGCGGTCGCGGCACCGGTGGGATCCGCCAGCCATGCGCTCTCCTGCATGCCGCGCGGTTTAGGCCTGGGCGCCACTCGGGGCAAGCGCCACGCCCCCCACGTGAAGCCGCCATTGTAAACGCCATTTGCGCCAGCGGCTGGCTAAGGCGCCTTCGCGTCAAACGCGCTTCGCGAGGCCTCGACCTTCCCGAGATTGTCCTCTGCCCAGATCCACACCCCGCAGAACGCAGCACCCAGGCTCGCGCCCAATTCCGTCAGCCGGTAGTCGACGCGTGGCGGGACCACGGCGTGCACGGTGCGCGTCACCATGCCATCGCGCTCCATTTGGCGGAGTGTCTGCGTCAGCATCTTCTGGCTGACCCCGCACATGAGCCGGGCCAGCTGGGTGAAACGCAACTCGCCATGCTCCACCAACACCTCGAGCGCGATCATGGTCCACTTGTCGGCCACCCGCCCGATCAGGTCGTTGACCAACGCCTCCACCCGGGGATCGCAATCGGTCGACGGCGTCGTCTCGGCGATGCGCCGCGCGCGCAGGATGGTCGGCTCGCTGAACGGCAGGCGGGACATGGCTTCACTCTCTTTTGAGTAAGTATGGATATTTAGGGTGCCTTCTTCCTATCGGAGTGTAGGTGAGCGAAGTCCAGGCCTCCAATCATGCAGGAGCCTCCACCTTGAAACACACCGGTAACACCATCCTGATCACCGGGGGCGGCTCCGGCATTGGCGCAGCACTGGCCCATCGGTTCCATGGCCTCGGCAACACCGTGATCGTCGCCGGCCGGCGACCGGACGTGCTCGAAACCAC
>CAXSEK010000083.1:0-8881 GCA_964235625.1 uncultured Acetobacteraceae bacterium | reverse complement strand
CGGCTGTAGCGATCCCCGTGCGCGACGAGGCTGCCCGTATTGTTGCTTGCCTCGAGGCGCTCGATGCGCAGGAGGAGGCCAGGCTCGATGCGATCGTGCTGCTGGTCAACAACACGACCGATCGGAGCGCCGCCCTCGCCCGCGGTGTGGAACTGCATCCACAGACGACGCTGCACCTGATCGAGCGGGAGCTGCCGCCGGAGCAGGCGACCGCCGGGCATGCGCGCCAGTTGGCGATGGCGGCGGCGGCGGCGATTGCCGGCCCCCATGGTGTACTGCTGACGACGGATGCGGACGGGCAGGTGGATCCTGATTGGCTGGCGGCCAACCTCGCTGCGATCACGGCCGGCGCCGATGCGGTGGCCGGGTGGGTGGATCTGCATCCGATCGAGTGGGGTCAGATCCCGGCCAAGTTGCACGAGGATGATGCGCGGGAATGCGCCTATGACGCGTTGCTCGACGAGATCCATGCGCGGCTCGACCCCGATCCGGCTGATCCGGCGCCTCGCCACACGCAGCATTCCGGTGCCAGCATCGCGGTGACGGCCGCCGCTTACGCGCGGTGCGGCGGGGTGCCGGCCATCGCATCCGGCGAGGATCGGGCCTTGATCGCAGCGTTGCGGCGGGTGGATGCTCGGGTGCGGCATGCGCCTGAGGTGCATGTCACGGTGTCCGGCCGGACAATCGGGCGGAGCAAGGGCGGGATGGCGGATACCATCCGCCGCCGGATGAGCCAGCCGGACCAGTTCATCGACGACCGGCTGGAGCCGGCAGCGATCTGCGTCCTGCGCGCGCGATGCCGTGCGGAGCTGCGCCGGGTGTTCGAGGCGGGGTTCGACTCGGGAGTTGTTGCCGCCATGCTCAGGATGGAGCCGGCGGTGCTCGCAACACTTCTGAAACGGCGGTATTTCGGCGAGGCCTGGGAGGCAGTGGAGCGGATGTCACCCGCCTTGGCCCGCCGGCCGGTGCGGATTTCGGCGCTGGCGGCGGAGACGGTCGCGGCGGAGGCTATCCTGGTGGCGTTGCGGCCGGTGGCAGGTCCAGCCGGTCGATCCGATACAGCGTCTCTCGAAGCTGAAGGGTTGGAGCGAGGCCGGTCGCCTCGGTAAAGCCGTTGGCTGCGTCGTCCCCGGTGGTCGGGTAGTCGGTCCCGCCGAGGTAGTGGACCATCAGGATGCACCCCGTTGGGTTGATAGCCGCCATCGCCTTGGCAGCGGTGGCCCTGATGGACGCTGCGTCCAAGTAGTAGAGCACCTCGGAGAATACGATCAGGTCGAAGTGGCCGGGCGGCCACTCGTCCGGCACGGCCCGGCGCTCGAATTGCACGCCGGGGCAGCGGGTACGCGCCTGGGTGATGGCTGCCTCGGCGACGTCCAGCGCCAGCAGGATGTCGCACCGTGGGGCGAGCTGCTGGGTGAGCACGCCGATGGAGCAGCCGACCTCGAGTGCGGCGGGGAAGCGGCGATCGGGCAGGGCGGCGAGGGTGGCCGCGTATTTGGCGCGTTCGTAATCGCTGGTGGCGAAGCGCCATGGGTCGGGGTCGGCGGCGTAGAGGGTGTCGAAATAGTCTGGGCGGATCGTTTCCGTGCGGCGGGTCATTGCGGGCTTCCATCCTCGCCGTAACGGCTGAGCGCTATCGCGGCGGCCTCCGTCAGCACCATGTCCGCTGCCGGCTGGCGCAGGTAGGTGGTGAGGTCGCGGCACAGACGTTCGACGGGGTTGCCGCGGAGCAGCGCCGCGACACCGAGGGAACGCTGCACGGCTTCGATAACGTCCAGGCACGCGCGCTCGACGGCGAGCCGGGCCAGCCCGACATAGGCCACGGTATCGGCCGGCTCCGCATCGGGATCCTCGGCGCGGGAGGCGGCTTGCGCCATCCAGAGGCGGGCCGTCTCGATCGCGATCAGCGCGTGGCCGAAGCGGGCTTGCTGGTGCGGATCGGCCTCCCGGCCGCGGGCGAGCAGTTGCTGGCCGAACTGGTCCACCAAGGCTTCGAGCCCGCCGAGCGTCGCGGCGGAGGTGCGCCAGGCGCCGCAGGAGAAGTCCGGCTCGCGCAGGTAATCGCCGGGTGCGCCGAAGAGGTGGGCGCGCACGCCGTCGAACGTCGCCTGGCCCGTCGTCGCGGCCCGCATGCCGGATAAGCCGCCGGGCAGGGGGCGCATGGTCACGCCTTTGTCCAGCCAGGCGTACGCGAGGCGGGTCTCGCCGGCATCCTCGACTGTCACCACCGCCCGTGTGACGTGGCCGGCGCCGGAGCAGAATTGCTTGGCCCCGATGATGGTGCTCTCCCGCCCGGCGTGCAGGCCGCCGCCGGGCGGGTCCGTCACCCACAGAGCGATGAGGTGGCCGGCTGCCGCGTCTTCCGCCGCGGAATGGCAGAGAGCTTCGTCACCATACCGGAACATTAACCGGAGGGCGTTCACGTGGGCTTCGACGAGGCGGCCGAGAGCCAAGTTGCCGCGCCCCAATGCGCGGAACAGCTCAAGCGTGGCGCCTGCGGCATGGGGTTCGGTGCCGAGCCCTTGCCCGCCCAGCCGTAGCGGCACCGGGGCGGCGAGCACGCCGATGGCGCGTAGATCGGCGATGTCCTCCGCCGGGAACCGTGCGGCTTCGTCCAGCGCCGCCGCCCGGCCCTGCATCGTGGGAAGGTGGGCACTCAGACGGGCGATCAGGGCGGATGTATGCATGTCAAGCGCGAACGTGCCGGGCGTGGCTGCGGTTGCGCCGGTCAGGCCACCAGGTCGGAGCGCAGCGCGCAATGATGCGCCATCTCGGTTGTCTCCAACTGGAAGGTGCAATGGCAGATGCCGAATTCGTCGTGCAGGACGGAGCAGGCGATCGGGACCAGCGCGGCGGTGGCGCCGGCGGACACCAGGTGGGCCGTTGCCGCCGTGCGTGTCGTGGACAGGGCCCAGATGTGGAGGTCGTGCACCTCCGTCACGTCGGGCAGGTCCAGGAGCCGGGCCCGCACCGCCGTCGGGTCGATGCCGGGGGGCACGGCGTCCATCGCGAGGGCCGTGGCGCTTCGCAGCAGGCTCCAGCTGCTGGCCAGGACCACGGCGGAGATCACCAGGCTGGCTACGGGGTCGAGCCAGAGTGCGCCCGTCACCGTGATCAGCAAGGCCGTCACCAGCACGCCGGCGGATATGCCCGCATCGGCGGCCATGTGCAGGAAAGCGCCGCGGATGTTTAAATCGTCGTGCCGGCCGCGCATGAACATAAGCGCCACGGCACCGTTGATGAGAATCGCGGCGGCTGCCACGGCCATCACCGCGCCGCCCGCGACCGGGGCGGGGCTGAACAGGCGCTGCACCGCCTCCACGATGATGGCTCCCGTGCCCACCAGCAGCACGCTGGCATTGGCGAGAGCCGCGAGGATGCTGCCGCGGCCCCAGCCATAGGTTTGCCGGGCGGTCGGCTGCCGGCGCTCCAGCACCGAGGCGAGCCAGGCAAACGCCAGGCCCAACACGTCCCCGAAATTGTGCACGGCATCGGCCAACAGCGCCGTCGAGTGCGCCCATCCCCCGACGCCGACCTGCGCCAGGACGAGGACCACGTTCAGCGTGATGCCGACTGCGAAAGCGCGCCCGAAGGAAGACGGCGCGTGGGAGTGGCCAGCGTGTTGGCCATGGCCATGGTCAGGCCCATGGTCGTGGCTGGGGTCGTGGCCGTGGTGGTCGTGGGTCATGCGGCAGTATGACGCAGCCGCACTGACGTATTCCATCCCTTTGACGGACGGGGTAGCGACCTTAGATGAGGCCGATGAACTTCAGACCCGAGACGGCGCTTCACACCCCTATGCCTGCCCTTTTGCCGGACGGGGTCGCGGCGGTGGTGCCGAAGCTGGCCGGCCAGGTGTCACCGCTGCCCGCATGGGATCTGTCGGACCTGTACCCCGCCACAGACAGCCCGAAGATCGCGGCCGACCTGGACGCTGCCGACGCGGCGGCCGGGTCCTTCAACGCGCGCTATGCGGGCCGGCTGGGCAGCCTGTCCGGCGGAGAGTTGGCGGCGGCCGTGGGCGAGTACGAGCGGACCGAGGAGGTACTCGGCCGGATCATGTCCTTCGCGCAGCTGCAGTTCAGCGGGGACAGCACGAACCCGGAGATAGGGCGGTTCATGCAATCCTGCTCGGAACGGGTGACTGCGATCAGCTCCAACCTGATTTTCTTCTCGCTCGAGCTGAACCGGCTGGATGACGCCGTGCTGGAGCGGCAGGCAGCCGACCCGGCGTTGGCACGCTGGCAACCCTTTCTGCGCGATCTGCGCGTGTTCCGGCCGCATCAGCTCTCGGACGAGGCTGAGAAACTGCTGCACGACAAGTCCGTCACCGGCGCCCAGGCATGGAGCCGGCTGTTCGACGAGACGGTCGCCGGGATGCGTGTCCCGTTCGGGGACGAGGCGCTGACGGTGAGCGACGTGCTGAACAAATTGTCGGACCGGAACCGCCCGACCAGGGAACAGGCCGGGCACGCGATCGGCCAGGCATTCGGCGAGCGGGTCAAATTGTTCAGCCTGATCACCAACACGCTCGCCAAGGACAAGGCGATCAGCGACACGTGGCGCCGCTACCCGCGCCCGGGCAGCAGCCGCAACCGCTCCAACATGGTCGAGGACGAGGTGGTGGATGCGCTCGTGTCCGCCGTGACGTCCGACTATGCGCGGTTGTCGCACCGGTATTACGCGATGAAGGCGGGATGGCTCGGGCTGCCCAAGCTGCAGCACTGGGACCGCAACGCGCCCCTGCCGGGCGATGACGACCGCGCGATCACCTGGGATGAGGCGCGCAACCGCGTGCTAACGGCTTACGGCGCATTCAGCCCCGAATTGGCCGATGTCGGCCGTAAATTCTTCGAAAAACCGTGGATCGACGCCGGGTTGAGGCCCGGCAAGTCGGGCGGTGCGTTCGCCCATCCGACGGTGCCTTCGGCGCATCCCTATCTGCTGCTGAACTATCATGGCCGCACGCGGGACGTGATGACGCTGGCGCACGAGCTGGGCCATGGCGTTCACCAGGTGCTGGCGGCCAAGCAGGGCTACCTGCAATCCGGCACGCCACTAACCCTGGCGGAGACGGCGAGCGTGTTCGGCGAGATGCTGACGTTTCGCGCGCTGCTGGACGCCGAGACCGATCCGGCGCGCCGCCGCATCATGCTGGCCGGCAAGGTCGAGGACATGCTCAACACGGTCGTGCGGCAGACCGCGTTCTACCGGTTCGAGACGCTGCTGCATGACGAGCGGCGCGAGGGCGAGTTGCTGCCCGAGCGGATTGGCGAGATCTGGCGACAAGTGCAGACGGAGAGCCTGGGTCCGACCTTCGAGTTCACGCCGGAGTATGACGTGTTCTGGGCGTATGTGCCGCATTTCGTGCACTCGCCGTTCTACGTCTATGCGTATGCGTTCGGGGACTGCCTGGTGAATGCGCTGTATGGCGTGTTCCAGGACGGGCATCCGGGCTTCCAGGCCAAGTACCTGGACATGTTGCGCGCTGGCGGGACGAAGCGGCACCGTGAACTGCTGGCGCCGTTCGGGCTCGATGCGTCCGACCCGGCGTTTTGGCGCCGAGGGTTGGACGTGATCGCAGGCTTCATCGACGAACTCGAGGGCCACGCGCCATGAACGAAGACCGGCCTAATTTCCTGGGCGAGGTCCGCCGCCTGGCGCGGACATCCGGCGCCGTGGGTGGTATCGGGCTGCGGGTTGCCGGCAAGCGCATGTTCGGCATCAAGGGCAACCAGGCGGCGCATGCCGAGGACCTGAAGGCGATCCTGGGGGGGCTGAAGGGCCCGCTGATGAAGGTCGCGCAGTTCCTCTCCACCATCCCGGACGCGTTGCCGCCCGAGTATGCGTCGGAGTTGGCGCAGCTGCAGGCGAATGCGCCGCCAATGGGCTGGAGCTTCGTGAAGCGCCGGATGACCGGCGAGCTTGGCGCCGACTGGCAAAGCAAGTTCAAGACGTTCGGCCAAGACGCCGCGGCCGCCGCCAGCCTGGGCCAGGTGCATCGCGCCGTGCTGCCAGACGGCACCGATGTTGCCTGCAAGCTGCAATACCCGGACATGGCGAGCACGATGGAGGCCGACCTGCGGCAGCTGCGTCTCGGCATGTCGGTCTACAAGCGGTGGGAGTCGGCAATTCAGCTGGACGACATCTACGACGAGCTGGCGGAGCGCCTGCGCGAGGAGCTGGATTACCGGCGCGAAGCGTCTCAGATGCGCCTGTATGGCCTCATGCTGGCCGGTGACCCGCTGGTAAGCGTGCCGGTGCCGGTAGAGTCGCACTCGACAGGTCGGTTGCTGACGATGACCTGGCTGGAAGGCCGCGGACTGCAGTCACGGCTGGATGAAGGCATGTCGCTGGACGAGCGCAATCACCTGGCGACGGCGATCTTCCACGCCTGGTATCGGCCGCTCTACCGGTTCGGGGTGATCCACGGGGATCCACATCTTGGCAACTACCAGGTGCGGGCTGATAATGGGCTCAACCTGCTGGATTACGGGACGATCCGGGTGTTCCCGCCGAAGTTCATTCGCGGCGTGATCGACCTTTACGAGGCGATCCGCGACGAGGACATGGACCGGGCGCATCATGCCTATGAGCAATGGGGCTTTGCGGGATTGAGCCGCGAGAAGATGGAAATCCTGAATCAATGGGCGCGCTTCATCTACGAGCCGCTTTTGGATGACCGTGTTCGGTTGATCCAGGAGCACGGCAGCCCGGATTATGGACGCCAGGTGGCCGAGAAGGTGCATGCGGAACTGAAGACTGCCGGCGGGGTGCGTCCGCCGCGGGAATTCGTGCTCATGGATCGGTCGGCGGTGGGGCTAGGCAGCGTGTTCCTGCGGTTGCAGGCGAAGCTGAACTGGTCGCGTATGTTCAATGAGATGATCGCCGGATTTGACGCGGCGGAATTAGCAGCGCGGCAAGCAGCGGCGTTGGCGGAGGCAAAGGTGCCGCCGACGGTTTGATGTCCGACTACTCATGGTGGGAGATTGAGTGCTTTCTCCGGGCTGTCAAGGCTGCTTTGCCAGGTCGCACTCTAACCGGATCGCACGGAAAGAATGGCATCCCGCAAAAGTGGGAAGGCTGTGAAACCCGCCTCGCCGTTTAGATGCCGTCCACCTGGTATGAGATCGAGTGATGCTTCCAAGCAGGTCGCCATCTCCTGGGAGCGGGATAAGGGAACATAGGGATCGTTCTCACCCGCCCAGCAACGGGCTACACGCCCCTTTCGCTCTCGGATGGCCGGCCAGTCAAACGGTGCGACGAAAAACGAGTGATTGATCGTGTCATATTCGGGGAGGCCAAGCGCGCCGATAAAACCGGCTGCAAGAAAAAGGCCGGCAGCTGGGTGGACAGCCCGTTCAAGCAACCGAAGCGCGAATGCGGCCCCCAGGCTGTGACCGACAAGAACAGTCGGGGCAGGAGGCAGAGTTTCGACAGACCGGCGATAGGTGTCGAGCCAACTGGAAAGAGATTGCCCTTTAGGGGTTGGGAAGCACGGGCGCACGACCTCAATCCCTTCGGCTTCAAGCGTCGTATGAAGCCAAGGAAACCAATTGGTATTAGGCCCACCACGCGCACCGTGCAATATGATGACCCTAAACCGCACCAGTCTCTCCAGTATTGCTCGACTTCCTTGTACTAGACACTAAACCTCGTGATCTCCTGCCTGGCAGAGTGAAACTCGGTCAACCATCTATCCCAAGACTACGTGGTGACTTTTACGCCTTTCCAGAACGCCATACGGCCCTTGATTTCCTTCGCCGCATCTTTCGGTTCCGGATAGAACCAAACGGCGTTCTCGTTCACGGCACCGCCAGTCTCGATCGAGTAGTAGTGTGCAGTGCCCTTCCACGGGCAGGCGCTCGTGTGATTGCTGGTCTTGAGCACGCCCGGCACCATAGCGGCGGCGGGGAAGTAGGCGTTCCCCTCCACCGTCACGATGTCATTGCTTTCGGCGATCAGGGTGCCGTTCCATGTCGCCTTCATTCCACGCTCTCCGGTTCGCGCTCTGTGCCACCCTCGTCGCCATCGCTCTCAGACTTGGGCGTCACCGCGGGTGGTGTCGCCTCCGTCACGTCGAAGGACAGCTTGCCATCCACGAGATTGACCTTGACCGAGCCACCCTTCACCAGCTTGCCAAACAGCAACTCCTCGGCGAGCGGCTTCTTGATGAACTCCTGGATCACGCGTGCCAGCGGACGTGCGCCATACAACGGATCATAGCCACGTTCGGCCAGCCACTCCTTGGCGCCGGACGAGAGCTCGATCGTGACGTTGCGGTCAGCAAGCTGCGCTTCCAGCTGCATGACGAACTTCTCGACCACCCGGCCGACCGTGTCCTCGGTCAACCCGGCAAACGGGATGATGGCGTCCAGGCGGTTGCGGAACTCCGGAGTGAACAGGCGCTTGACCGCCTCTTCGTCCTCACCCTGGCGTTGGGTGCTGCCGAAACCGATCGCCTCCTTCGCCATGTCCGCAGCGCCGGCGTTCGTCGTCATAATCAGGATGACGTTGCGGAAGTCGACGCTCTTGCCGTTGTGGTCCGTCAGCTTGCCATGGTCCATGACCTGCAACAGGATATTGTAGAGGTCCTGGTGCGCCTTCTCGATCTCGTCCAGCAGCAGCACGCAATGCGGATGCTGGTCGATCCCATCGGTCAGCAGGCCACCCTGGTCGAAGCCCACGTAGCCCGGCGGGGCGCCGATCAAGCGAGAGACACTGTGGCGCTCCATGTATTCGGACATATCGAACCGGATCAGCTCGATACCCAGCGTGGATGCCAATTGGCGCGCAACTTCAGTCTTGCCGACGCCGGTCGGGCCACTGAACAGGTAGTTGCCGATCGGCTTCTCCGCGTCGCGCAGCCCGGCGCGCGACA
>CAXSEK010000082.1:0-8895 GCA_964235625.1 uncultured Acetobacteraceae bacterium | reverse complement strand
GCTGGTGCAGATGGGCGGGCACGCGATCGACCGCAGCCGCTGGGATTGGGCCGCTACCGAGGCCAACCCGTTCTTCTGCCCCGACCCGGTGACTGCCGCCGCCTGGGAGGAGGAACTGGCTGCCATCCGCAAGCGCGGCTCATCGGTCGGCGCGGTGATCGAGGTGGTGGCAGAGGGCGTGCCGCCAGGCCTTGGCGCGCCGGTCTATGCCAAGCTGGATGCCGACATCGCCGCCGCCCTCATGGGCATCAACGCGGTCAAAGCGGTGGAGATCGGCGCCGGGTTCGCCGCCGCCGCGCTGTATGGCGAGGACAACGCGGACACCATGCGCATGGACGACGGCGCCGTGGCGTTCGCGGCCAACCACGCCGGCGGTATCCTCGGCGGCATCTCCACGGGGCAGCCGGTGGTGGCCCGGTTCGCCGTCAAGCCGACCAGCTCCATCCTCACCGCGCTGCCCTCGGTGGACCGGCACGGGCAGGAGGTGGAGCTCGCCACGCACGGCCGGCACGACCCCTGCGTCGGGATACGCGCAGTCCCCGTCGGAGAGGCGATGCTGGCCTGCGTGCTGGCCGACCACCTGCTGCGGCACCGGGCGCAGAACCCGCACGCCATCACGATGACACGGCTGCCGCCAAGCTGACCGCAAATCACGGGCATGTGACTACATTGGACTATCGTGAGCGCCCTAAGTTACTGGCCATGAATGAAGAGCCAGGTTCCATCGATATAGCTGCGCTGCAGGCATTCGTGGAAGGGTTCGGCAAACGGGCTTGGTCTGACCGGATGAGCGAGCTGGAACAGTCCGTTGCGGGGCAAACCCGCCTGGGCCGGGCAGGGCAGCAGCGTCATATCGTGGAGCTGACGATCAACCGCTGGCAGCGTGCCGGCCGTAACCGCCCGCCGAGCGTGGCTGAACTGCGCATCGCCAGCCTGGCCGCCGACGCCAGCCGCTTGTTCGACAGCCTGCCCGAGAGCGGCCGTGACCGGCTGCGCGCCCGGCTGCGCGGTGCGGCGGTCGGCTGCAACACGTTCATCCCGCCGTTCCATCTGCTGCGGATCGCCGGCCTGCAGCGAGCGCGCGGGTTCGATGTGTCGTATGCCGGGCTGGAGGACGAAGCCAGCTTCGACCTGCTGCTGCATCGCGACGGCCAAGAAGCGGAGGTCGCCTGTGACGTCGTGTCCGCCGAGGACGGACGGGGCGTGCAACGCGGCGCCTGGTCGCGGCTGTGCGACCGGATCGACCCGGAGTTGCAGACGTGGCTTGCCAGCCATCCAGGCCGTTACCTGCTGAAGATGACGTTGCCGCAGGGGCTGAAGGACCTTCCCGAGGGGCATGCGCTTGGATTGCTGCACGCCCGCATCTCCACCATGCTGTCCACCATGCGCCGCGCCGACCATGACGAGGCGGCAGTGCTGCGGCTCGACCCGCTCATGCTGGCCGCGGCCCAGGCGGACGAGCTGGGGCTGATGCCGCGCTTGCGCAACGAGTTCGGGCCGGAGGCGCATCTGGCCGTGACACAGGCCGAGCGCAGCCTGTTCGTCATGGCCGCCCGCGCCGGTCAGGAGAACGAGGTCGCGATCGCCATCCGCCGCCGGATGGCTGCCGTGGCCCCCGCCCGGCTCACCGGCACGCGGCCCGGCATCCTGGCCATGTTCATCGAGGACACCGATCGGACCGAGTGGCGCCTGCTGCGCGAGCGCATGGACCTGGAGGGCGAGGCGAGGCAGTTCCTGACCGATCCAGGCGCCAAGTCGGTCGTCGCCGTGACCTGCGCGTCCCGCCTGGAGATGTTCGGCATGTCCTCCCCGGACGCGGCACCGGATGGCGAGTTGCGTTTCCGCAATCCGTCCCACCCCTTGGCCAAGGCCCCGGCGCTCGCTCCAGCGGTGACGTCTTCCGTATAGTGTCAAGCGCAAAAATCACGCGAGGGTCACGCTTTCGCCCTTCCTCGTCACGATTTGTGACCCAGATGTTGCAGTGCAAAATCGAGGTTGCAATGGACAAGCCGGACGACGACGCGAAGCAGGATGAGGTGGACCGAATGCTAAACGACCCGGACGCAAAAATGGAGCCATCCTTGGTTTGGACGTTACTCGCCGAGATCGCCGAACGCGACCGGACAGCTAAGACGACCCTGTAGCCAGGTGTCCACAGGGCGTCCGTCCTCTGGCGGGGAACGGAGTAGCGCCCTTGCTGTCGGGCCGTCAGGAGAATGCCGTTTGTCTGATTCGATACCCGTGCTGGACCACGGCTTCGTACGCCTTGTCGACCATATGGGCTCGGACCTCTCGATCGCCCGCGCTGCCCGCGTCTCCTACGAGGCTGCCTGGCGCGCTGGGGAGGATTCAGGCAGCGACGCCAAGCTGATACGCTATCTCTGGAAGCACCAGCATTCCACGCCGTTCGAGGCCGTCACTTTCACCTTCGAGGTGAAGGCACCGATCTTCGTGCTGCGCCAATGGCACCGTCACCGCACCTGGTCGTACAACGAGCTGTCGGGACGTTATCGGGAACTGCCCGAGGAAGCCTACGTTCCCGACCCGGCCCTGATTGGCCAGCAATCGGCGAGCAGCAAGCAGGCCAGGGACCTCGTGGCACAGTCCGCCGCGACGCTGGCCGAGCGCGAGACCCAAGTCGCCGCGATGCGCCAGTCCCACGCGGCAGCGTTCCAGACCTACCGTGATCTGCTGGAAGCGGGGTGGCCGCGGGAGATTGCGCGGAGCGTGTTGCCGGTCGCGACCTACTCCCACATGTTCGCGACGGTGGATTTGCTTAATTTGCTCCGCTTCCTGACCCTGCGCTGCGACCCGCACGCGCAGTACGAGATCAGGGTTTATGCAGACGCCATGCTCCGGCTTATTCGCGATGTGGTGCCGGTCGCCGCGGCGGCTTGGGACGCCGGCAGGGCTTAGGGCAACCCCGCCGCGCCCGGCAGTGCTGCACTCTCCTTCCCTATGCGCATAGCGACCTGGCCCGGCATGTAGGCCGGCCATTCTATCGCCAGCTCAGTGCGCGGCACGCCACCCGTCACGAAGCTCGTAATCACGTGCCGCATGCTCGCCGATACCCGCGCCATCACCGCCGGATCGCCACCGGCCAGCATCGGTGCAGCGGCCCAGGCCTGCCAGGTGCCGAAGGCGAAGGCGAGGTCGATACAATGGCCTGCCCCGGCTGCCGAACCCGGCGGCGTCCAGTCGAACATGTAGGCGTGGACACGGGCACCGTGGCCGGCCGCCCGTTCCGCCAAGGCCAGCGACGGGCCGACGAAATGGTGGGCCGACTGCAGCTCGGCCATCAACTGCGCTGGCGTCGCACCCGGATGGGCCTCCTGCAGTCGGGCCAGCGCTGCCTTGTCGCCAGCGAGTCGTCCCGCCACGGCCGCCAGCGGCAAGCCAGGCGGGATCGGGCCGCCGATGAAGGCATGCCCCTCCTGCGCCGTGACGCCGATCAGCACATCCTTCCCGGCCAGCGCGGCGGCCATCTCGTCCAGCAACGTATCGGCCGTATTGGGTTGGTCGAACACCGGCCGCCACGCCTGTTGCCGCACCGGAAGCGTGAAGCCAAGCCGCTCGGCCTCTGCCTGCGCCCGCAAAATGTCCGGCAGACTGGCCGCGGACAGGCCCGCCGCAACGCTGTCGTCATCGGGGTCGATCCCGAGGGCGTGCAGGAACACCCGCGCCGTCGGCTCCGCATCCGCTTGCATGGTCGGCTCCCGCCCGAACCCGCCGCTCTGCAGCAGCACCCGGTGCATGCCGGGCCGCAGCGCCGGGTCCAGCAACAGGCGGGCGGTGCTGTTGGCCCCTGCGGACTGGCCGCCGACCGTGATGCGCGCCGGGTCACCGCCGAACGCGCCGATGGTCTGCTGTACCCAGCGCAGCGCCATCGCCTGGTCGGACAGCGCCATATTGCCCGGCGCGGCACCGGGCCAGCACAGATAGCCCAGCGCTCCAAGGCGGTAATTGGCGTGCACTACGACGATGCCGCCCTCCGCCGCCAGTGCGGCACCGCTGTACCAATCCAGCGACCCGGCGCCCGACACGAACGCCCCGCCATGGAACCACAGCAGCACCGGGCGTCGGCCAGCATCGGCTGCGGGAGTCCAAACCGTGAGCGTGAGGCAGTCCTCCCCCTGCTCGCGGTCGAAATCTCCCATGTAGTGCGCCAGGTCGGACCTGTTCTGCGGAGCAATCGGGCCGTGCGCCACCGCCGGCCGCTCCCCCGTCCAGGCAGCGGCCGGCCGGGGCGGCTGGAAGCGCAGCGCGCCCACTGGTGGTGCCGCATACGGGACACCGCGGAACACCGCGCTGCCGCCCTCCGTCATGCCCCGGAGCACTCCAAACGGCGTCCGGGCCAGGGCGTCGGCCATCATGCGTCCTTCGTCAGGCCCCAGAACCGGATCAGCCCGCCCGGCGTCATGTTCGCGATCGAGCGGCGGTACACCGTCGGGTCGAAATACTGGCCCAGCGGGATGAACGGCACGTCCTGGGCCAACTGGGTCTGCACCTGCGCGGCTAGATCATGCCGCGCTGCATCGTCCGCCGCATCGATCCAGCGCGTGTAGAGCGCCTCGACGGCGGGGCTTTTCATGAAGCCGTTGGACGGCAGTTCGCCCGTGCCACGGAAGTTGGGCGCGGTCGCCGGGTCCGCGATGTAGTAGCCCGGCGTCGGCACCTCGAAGCAGCTCCACCCGCCCTCCGCCACCGGCTTGCGGCTGATCCGACGCTGTATCACGGAGCCGAAATCCGATACCTGCACGTCCATGTTCAGCCCGGCCTGCTTCATCGTCTCCGCCGCCACCTGGCTGGCCGCCATGATGTCCGGGATGTCGGAGCCCACGATCATCACCACGCGCTCGCCCGCATAGCCAGCCGCCTGCAACGCAGCCTTGACACGCGCCACGTCGGGCGGGGCGAGGAGCGGGCCCATGCCGGCTTGGTTGGCCCAAGGCGAGCCCTGCGGCAGCCAACCGATCCCGGTCCGCCAATACGCCTGGTCTGACCCGGCCACGGCCTGCATCGTGTCCGTCTGGCTGAACGCGCCTAGCAGCGCGCGGCAGATGGCGGGATTGTCGAACGGCGGCTGGCTGTGGTTCAGCACCAGCGTCGCCAACTCCCCCAGCGGGTCGTTCTTCCAGATCACCAGGTTGCGGTCCCGCGCCATGGTGGGCAGCAGGTCGAACACCGGCCGCTCCCACCAATCCATCTCGCCGGATTGCAGCGCCGCCATGGCCGTGCCCGGGTCGGGGATGACGTGCCATTCCACCCGGTCCACATTGACGATCTTCGGCCCGGCGGTCTGGGACGCCATGCCACCCCTGGGCACGTAGCCCGTGAACTTGTCGTACACGTAGAGCGAGCCGGGGACGGCCTCCGCCGCCGTGAACCGGAACGGCCCGCTGCCCACCATCTCCGTCAGCACCGTCGAGGGCGGGGTCATGGCCAGGCGCTCTGGCATGATCGCCAGCATGTTCGGCTGTAGCTTGCCGAGCGCCAGCGGCAACAGCGGGAACGGCACCTTCAGCCGGAAGCGGATGGTACGGTCGTCGGGTGCGGACAGCTCGTCCGTGCGCTGCATCAGGCGCTGGCCCAGACTGTCCACCGCCGACCAGCGCCGGATGCTGGCGACCGCGTCGCGCGCAAGCACGGGCTGGCCGTCGTGGAAGCGCAGGCCGGGCCGCAGTGTCAGGTCCCACTGGCGGCCGTCGGCCTCGGTACGGTGGCCCTCGACCATCTGCGGCTCGACGTTGAACGCGGCGTCCATGCCATACAGCGTGTCGAACACCATGTAGGAGTGGTGCAGCGTCACCTTGGCCGGCACGCGGATCGGGTCCCGTATGGCAAGGTCGCCGAGTGGGATGAACTTCACCACGCGGCTGCGCTGCGCCCCGGCACGCCGCGGCAGGGCCAGCGGAGCGGCAGCCGCGGCAGCGAGCAAGGTCCTGCGCTTGATCATCGGTCGTCTCCGGAGGGTCAATAGGCTTCGAAATACTCGCGGTGTTCCCAGTCGGTGACGTGGGACAGGAAACGGCCGATCTCATGCCGCTTCGTCGCCAGATAGTGGTTGACGAACTCGTCCCCGAGCGCCGCGCGGTATATCGCGGATTTGTCGAGCGCTTCGACCGATTCCATCAGGCTCGACGGTAGCAGCTCCTTACTCGCCTGCGCATACGGGTCACCCAGCGGGCCGCCCGGGTCCATCGCGCTGGCCATGCCATCCAGCCCGGCGAAGATCTGCGTTGCCATGAACAGATAGGGGTTGGCCATCGGCTCGCCGGAACGGTTCTCGATATGCGTGGACTTGTCACCCGGGCCGCCGATCAGCCGGCACATCGCCGCCTTGTTGTCATGCGACCAAACCGCCCGCTTGGGTGCCAGCGGGTTGGCGTTCAGCCGCTTGTAACCGTTGATCGTTGGGTTGGAGAATGCCGTCCCGGCGCGCACATGCGTCAGCAAGCCGCCCATGTACTGAAGCCCGGGTGGCGACAACAGCGCGTCCGCGGCCATGAACGCGTTCTCGCCCGTTTCCAGGTCGGCCAACGACTGATGCAGGTGCCACCCGCTGGAGAACACGTTGGGCAGGCCGGGCTTCGTCATGAAGGTCGCGACCAGGCCGTGGCGCCGGGCGACCTGCTTCACCGCCGTGCGCAGCATGATCATCGCATCCGCCGCCGCCAAATCCGACAGCGGGTCGAGCGTAATCTCCAGCTGGCCCGGCCCCCACTCCGCCTCCACGGTGCGCAGCGGCAAGTCCAGCCCGATCAGCGCGTGGCGGATCGGCGTGATCACCGGCTCCAGCTCGTCCACCACCGCCTCAGACAGGTGCTGGTAGCCGTGCCGGATCGCCGCCACCAGCGGCGGGGCGGAGGGCTGGGTGCAATCCTCGAGGTCGGTCCGCGCATCCACCAGGCGGAAGATGTGGCATTCGACCTCGACGCCGCCGACATAGGAGTAGCCTTTGCCGGCCAGCGCGCCGACCGCCTTGCGCATCACCATCCGCGGATCGAGCGGGCATGGCTCGCCATCTGTCAGATACAGGTCGGACAACACCCAGGCGGTCTTGCGCGCCCAGGGCAGGATGCGGAACGTGTCCAGGTCCGGCACGGCCAGCATGTCGCCGGCGCCGCCCATCGTCTCCCGCCCGAAGCCGCCATCGCTGGCGAACACGTTCTGGAAGATATTGTTGGCGCTATCCATCGCGAACAGCGCCGTGGTGAACGGCACGCCGTTGCGCGCCGCCTGGGCGAAGTGCCGCGCCTCCACCGGGCGTGCGCGCGTCAGCCCGTGCGTGTCGACGAAGGCGATCCGCACGACCTCGATGCCGTTCTCCTCGATGCGGGCGAGCACCGCATCCAGCTTCTCCCGGCGCTCCGGCGTGTCCAGGCCGATGCGCGCGGCGAAGTTGGCACGGCCGAGCGTGCCGGACGCCGCCGCCTTCTCAGCCTTGGTTTGCTCGAGCGCCATGCGTCGGGTCTCCGTGTCGGATCAAAGGGTGAAGCTGTTGTTGTCCTGCGGCAGGTCGGCGTCGAACAGGCTGATGCGCTTGACCACGATCTGCCACGACGTGGCCGCCCGTCGCAGCACGTAGCCGTTCCAGCCGGAGCGTTGCGAGATGCGCCCGGCCAGATGCGTCTGGATCAGGAACTGGCAGAGCACGTGCATCTCGCCCGTACCGGCCGTCATCGCCTCGATGTTGGTATACAGGTGCGTGGTGCGCGTAGGTGGTGCCTGCGAATAGGCGCGTCCTGTGCCGAGCCGCTCCACCCGCTCCTCCAGCCTGCGGCGGTCGTTCATCTCCCACGCGACGGTGGTGCGCGGGTCGGCGCCGTCCACGTCCGTCGGCAGCCAGTAGACACAGTCATCGCTGTACAGGTCGAGCCACTCGGGCAACCGGGCCGCATCCAGCAGCCGCGCCTCGAGATAGAGGAACCGGCAGATCGACGCGTAATCCTCCGCACACGGCAGCCGCTCGGCCGGGATCTCGCCGAGGCTGCGCCATGCTTGCACCAGGTCGGTCAAAGCCTGATAGTGGGCGAGGTCGAAATAGCCTTCGGTCGGCGGTAGCAGCGTGCGACGTGGCACCGTCATCGTGCCGCTTCCATCACCTGCCGCCAGGCGTCGTAGTAGCAGCGCAGATGTAGGTCGGAGGAGATCGGCTCCCGCCACAGCCCATCCGCGTCGGCGTGGCCTACGCCCGTCGCCATGTGCCGCCGGACGTCCACCCACTCGACCTCTGGCACATCCTCCAGCCCGTGCTGGCAAGATTCGAACTGCGCCGTGTCGTCCACCTCGCCGAAGGACGGGAAATCCTCCTGCAGGCGCATGCGGGTCGCGTTCACTTCCGGCGGCGCGCCCTCCAACGTGGTGGAGAACCAGTGCACCACCGTGCGGTTGACCGCCACCGGCTCCACCAGTTGGATCTGGTTGCCAATGATCAGCAGGTTCGGGAAGATGTTCAAATTCATCCCCGACCCGGTCGACGCGTCCAGCATCCGCAATGCCTCATCCGCGCCGTAGCGCTGCGTCAGCGCGCCCTCCAGCGCCTCGCGCCCCGGGCTGACATGCTGCCGGCGCCAGGCGGATTCGGCGTGCATCGCCGGGCGCTGGTCCAGCATCGTGTGGCCGTTGCCGAGGTCCTTGGACAGGATCGGCGATTCGTCGAAGTTCTTGCTGTAGTACTGCATGTCCACGTCACCGTAGCGGTCGGCGAACACGCGCAGCATGGATGTGTGGGAGAACGGCGGATGGTAGCCATCGCCCGCATTGTCATACACCGTCTTCCAGTTCGCGTGCGTCTGGAACTGCATGTCCCCGTTCTGCACCAGCACCGGACGCGCGCCGTCACGGTCCAGCCACTGGTCCAGGAACGCGCGGGCCCCGGCCAGATGCTCGACC
>CAXSEK010000081.1:0-8905 GCA_964235625.1 uncultured Acetobacteraceae bacterium | reverse complement strand
CCAGCCCTCGTCCTCGATATCCGCGAGCGCCAAGTCCGCCTGGCCGCACACCCCGCCGGCGGCCAGCGCCAGGATGTCCAGCCGGCCCTCCGCCTCGGCGATGCGCTGCACCAAGGCGGCGCACGCGGCGCGCTGCGACAGGTCCAGGACGTGGGCGGGTGCTCCGATTGCCTCGCCGACCTGCTGCACTGCCGGGTCGATGTCGGCCAGGTGGACCTGGGCGCCGGCGGCCTTGAATGCCTCGGCGATCGTCCGGCCAATGCCCTGCGCGGCACCGCTGACCAGGGCGATGCGGCCGTCGAACCGAACCTGCATCTCAGGCCACCGCCCTGCCTGCTGCCAGGTCGTCGGGCAGGGCCTGGCCGGCACGCTCCTTGATGAACACCGTGGCCACGAAGCTCAGCACGCCCGCCGCCATCAGGTAGTAGGCAGGGGCTAGCGTGTCCCCGGTCAGCGAGATCAGCCCCGTGCAGATCAGCGGCGCGAACCCGCCGAAGATCGCCACTGCGAAGCCGTAGCTGATGGACAGCGCGGTGTAGCGGATGTTGGTGGGGAACTGCTCGGCCAGCACGGCGCAGATCGGCCCGGCATACATCGCCAGCATCACGCCGGCCGCGCCCTGGGCGATGACCATGCCGCCCAGCGACTGCATGGACACCATCACCTGGAACAGCGGATAGCCGAGCACGATGGCCGACAGGGAGGCGGCGAACAGCATCGGCCGCCGCCCCACCCGGTCCGACAACGCGCCCATCACCGGCGTCAGCACCAGCAGGATCACGCCCTCGATCAAGGTGGAGAGGAAGGTGGCGGCGGCGGGGATGTGCAGCTGCTGCTGGGCGAAGTTCGGCACGAAGATGACGAAGACGTAGTTGATCACGCAGCCGACGATGCTCATGCCGAACGCCGCCAGCACGGGGCCGGGATAGTCGGTCAGGGACCGGCGCAGCGGCGAGCGGCTGACAGCGTGGCTGCGGACGGTGCGCTCGTAGGCCGGTGTCTCCTCCACCTTGGTGCGCAGGTAGAAGCCGATCGGGCCGAGCACGAAGCCCACCAGGAAGGCGAGCCGCCAGCCCCAGCTGGTGAACATCGCCGGGTTCATGCCGGAACTGAGCGCGAAGGCGGTGAGGGTGGCGGCGAGCAAGCCGAGGGCGGTGGCGGTCTGCTGGTAGCTGCCGATGATGCCGCGCCGGCGGACGGGGGCATATTCCACGAGGAACGCGGCGGCGCCGCCCCACTCGCCGCCGGTCGAGATGCCCTGCACCATGCGGCACAGGATCAGCAGCAGCGGTGCCGCCAGGCCGATATCGGCGTAGCTCGGGATCAGCCCGATCGCCCCGGTGGCGGCCGCCATGGCGCCGATCGTCACCACCAGGGCGGCGCGCCGGCCGTGCCGGTCCCCGTAGGCGCCGATCACCACGGCGCCGACCGGGCGCATGACGAAGCCGACGGCGAAGGTCGCGAAGGTGTTGAGCAGCGCCAGCGTCTGATTGCCGGGCGGGAAGAAAGCGTGAGCCAGCGCGCCGGCCATCAGGCCGTAGATGACAAAATCGTAGATCTCGAACACCTGGCCGACCCCGCAGGCGACCACTGCGCGGCGGATGGTGGCGGCGTCCGTGCGTTCGCTGGGGAGGATGTCGGCCATGGATCGGGGTCTCCATCTGCTATGGGGGCGGTCTAGGGGGCAGTCTTGCAAGAAGCTTGCCCCGCCTTTCTTGCGCAAGGCGGCCTTCTTGCGCACCATCGCCCCGGTGGTGGAGGGGAGCGGGCATGAGCGAGGCGAAGCATCCGGATGGCGAGCCCTGGCAGTGGCCGGAGGCGACCTGGCGCACCATCACCGGCCGGGCGCGGGCGGGCCGCAGCCTGGCGCCGCGTGCCTGGCCCGGCGGGGCACGCTGCGCCGTTGCCATCTCCTTCGACGCGGACCACGACACCATCCCGCTGCGCGACGGTGACGAGAGCCCGATGCGCATCAGCCAGGGCCAGTACGGCAACCGCCAGGCCGTGCCGCGCATCCGCCGGCTGCTGGAGCGCGAGGCGGTGCCGGCCAGCTTCTTCTACCCCGCCGTGTCCGCGCTACTTTATCCGGACGAGGTGCGCGCGGTGGCGGGGGACGGGCACGAGATCGGCATCCATTCCTGGATCCACGAGGCCAATACCAAGCTGCCGCCTGGCGTGGAGCGGGACCTGACGTTGCGCGCCGCCGACGTGCTGGAGCGGCTGGCCGGGGTGCGCCCGGTCGGCATGCGCACGGCGAGCTGGGACTTCTCGGTCGACACGATGGGGATCATCCGCGAACTCGGCCTGTTGTACGACAGCTCGCTGATGGCCGATGACGATCCGTATGAGCTCGAGGCGGGGGGAGAGCGGACGGGCGTGGTGGAGCTGCCGCCGGAGTGGATCCGGGACGACGCGGTGTATTTCAATTTCATTCGCTTCAGCGCGCTGCGGCCATACACGCCGCCTTCCGCCGTGCTTGAGATCTTCACCGCCGAGTTCGACGCGGCGTGGGAGGAGGGCGGGCTGTTCCTGCTGACGCTGCACCCGCACATCTCCGGCCACCGCTCCCGCATGCCGGTGCTGGAGCGGCTGATCGCGCACGCGAAGGCGCGGGGGCAGTGCTGGTTCGCGACCCACGCCGCGGTCGCGCAGTGGTGCCGCGAGCAGGCGGGCATGTAACTTGCTAAACCCGGGCAGGAACACAGGAGCCACGACATGACTTTGCTCACACGCCGGGCGACGATGGCGATCGGGGCCGGTGCGGCGCTGGCGGCGGGCCTGCCGGGGGCGGCGCAGGCGGCGCCGGTGCGCGGCGGCAGACTGGTGTATGGCCGGTATGCCGACAGCCTGTTCCTTGACGGCGTGAACACGGAGCTGAACGTCGATATCTGGGTGCTGAACAGCATCTACGACACGTTGCTGCTGCCGACCTCGGACGGGCTAGGGCTGAAGCCGGGCCTGGCCACCAAGTGGGAGATCGGCGACGGCGGCAAGCTGCTGACCCTCACGCTGCGGGACGGGGTGAAGTTCTCGGACGGCACGACGATGACCGCCGCCGACGTGAAGTGGTCGCTGGATCGCGCACGGGACCCGAAGGTGGGGGCCTGGAACTCGCTGCTCGCCTCGGTCGCGTCGGTGGATATCGCGGACCCGGCCACGGTCAAGCTCAGTCTCAAGCATCCAGACCCGACGCTGCTGCCGGTGCTGGCGACGTTCAACACGGGGATTCTGCCGAGCGAGAAGTTCATGGCCACCCCGGGCGCCACGCTGGACGAGAAGGCCAAGACCTGGGCCGAGCACCCGGTCGGCACCGGGCCGTTCATGATCGTGGAGTGGCAGCGCGGCGTGATGATGAAGCTGGCGCGCAACCCGCACCACTGGCGGATGGCGCCGGACGGCAAGCCGTTCCCCTACCTCGACCAGCTGGAGTTCCAGGTGATCCCGGACGACAGCACGCGGCTGCTGAAGCTGAAGGCGGGGGAGCTGAACGGCAGCGAGTTCATCCCGTATGCGCGGGTGGCGGAGCTGAAGGCGGATCCTAAGCTCGACATGCAGTTGTGGCCGTCCACCAAGATCAACTACCTGACGATGAACGTACGGCCCAAGCTGAACGATGGCAGCGCCAACCCGCTCGCCAACCTGAAGGTGCGGCAGGCGCTGAACCACGCGGTGAACAAGGGCGCGCTGATCGCGATCACCACGCGTGGCCTGGGCACGCCGATGACGTCCATGATGTCCAAGGCGACGCCGCTGCATGACGGCACGGCCGAGCCCTACCCGTACGATCTGGCGAAGGCCCGCGCGCTGCTGGCGGAGTCGGGCGTGGCGCCGGGTTTCGAGGTGGCGTGCATGACGTTGGCCGGGAGTGCCGACGAGGTCAGCAACATGACGGCGGTGCAGCAGATGTTCGCCGCCATCGGCGTGAAGCTGCGGATCGACCAGGTGGACAACGCCACCCGCAACGCGCGCTACAAGGCGGGCGATTTCATGATGCGCAACGCGCTATGGACCGACGACCTGGCGGACCCAAGTGAGATCGGCTCCTACATCCTGTATTCGCCGACGATCCAGTCGCTGCATTCCGGCTGGCAGAGCGATCGCTCGGACGCGCTGTTCACGGCGAGCCAGGAGGAGATCGACCCGGCTAAGCGCCGCGCCGACTACAAGGAGATGCAGGACATCTACAAGGCGGATGCGCCGATGCTGTTCCTGTACGAGTCGCCGTACCCGGTGGCGTTCGTGAAGAACGTGAAGGGGTTCCTGCAGATCCCGCTGGGCAACAACTACTTCGACGAGGTCTATGTCGAGGCGTGATGGCCCAAGCGCGTGGGGCGAATAAGGCCTTGCGTCATCCGCCAATGTGCGTGACGGCGGATGGCGCCAAGTGGCTTATCTGCCCTACTCATCGGCTAGCGCCATGACCCGCACCGCCTGGCTCGCCGGACGCGTGTTGCAGATCGTCCCGACGCTGTTGCTCATCGGCTTGGCTGCCTTCCTGCTCGCCCGGGCGCTGCCCGGCAATGCCGTGCTGGCTATGCTGGGGGACCATGCGAGTGATGCGACGGTCGAGCGGCTGACCCACCAGATGGGGCTCGATCGGTCGGTCGCCGCACAGCTCTGGTCCTATCTCGGCGCGGTGCTGCACGGGGATCTCGGTGTGTCCACTGCCTTCCGCGTGCCGGTGCTGCGGCTGATCGCGGACCGGCTGCCGGTGACGCTGTTGCTGACGGGGATGGCGTTGGTGATCGCGGTGCTGCTGGGCTTCCCGCTGGCCTTCGTGGCCGCCTTGCGCGCCGACCGCTGGCCGGACCTGCTGATCCGCGCCGTGTTCCAGGTCGGGCTGTCCTCGCCGATCTTCTATGTCGGGCTGATCCTGCTGACCCTGTTTGCCGGCTGGCTGCGTTGGTTCCCGGTCGGCGGCTACGGCGACGGCTGGGGGGAGCGGCTGTATCACCTGTTCCTCCCCGCGCTCACCTTGGCGCTCAGTTTGGCGGCGGTGATCATGCGCAGCTTGCGCGCCGCGATCCTGCAGGTGTTGCGCGCCGAGTTCGTCGATTTCGCCACCGCCAAGGGATTGGTCGCCCACGTAGTGCTATTCCGCCACGTGCTGCGCAATGCGGCGATCGCGACCGTGACGCTGATCGGCCTGAACGTCGGCGGCCTGCTCGGCGGCGCCGTCATCACGGAGAGCGTGTTCGCCGTGCCCGGCGTGGGCCGGCTGATGGTGGACAGCATTTTCGCGCGCGACTACCCGGTGATCCAGGGGCTGACGCTGGTGCTGGCCGTGCTGGTCTCGCTCGCCTTCCTGGTGACGGACATCGTGCAGATGTCGCTCGACCCGCGGGTCGGCCGTTGAGGCATGTCTCGCTCGGGCTCGGCCTGGCGCTGCTCGGCCTGGTGCTGCTCTGTGCGTTGGTGCCGGATAGGGTGGCCCCGTACGATCCCTTAGGCTTCGACTACGACGCGCTGCTGCAGCCGCCGGGCTGGGCGCATCCGTTCGGCACGGACCAGTTCGGGCGGGACATGCTGTCGCGGACCATCGCCGCCTCCGCGCTGGACCTGCAGATCGCGCTGTTCGCCACCATCGGGCCGCTGCTGATCGGCAGCCTGATCGGCCTGCTGGTCGGCTATTTCGGTGGCATCGCGGACATGGCGTTCGGCCGCCTGGTGGATCTGGTGGTGACCTTCCCGTTTCTGGTGCTGGTGATCGCGATCGTGGCGATCCTCGGGCCGGGGCTGATCAACATGTACATCGCCGTCTCCTGCGTCGGCTGGGTGTTCTACGCCCGGCTGATGCGCGGGGAGGTGATGCTGCAACGCCGGCAGGACTACGTGTCCGCCACGCACGTGCTCGGCTTCGGCACGGGGCGGATCATCTTCCGCCACGTGCTGCCGAACGCGATGCGGCCGGTGTTGGTGTACCTGGTGACGGACATGGCGCTCGCGATCCTGCTCGGCTCCAGCCTGGGCTATCTCGGCCTGGGTGCGCAGCCGCCGGCCGCGGAATGGGGCGTGCTGATCGCGGACGGCAAGAACTACTTCGACCAGGCGCCCTGGATCAGCCTGTTCCCCGGCGTTGCCATCGTGCTGTGCGGGCTCGGCTTCAGCCTGACCGGGGATGGGCTGGCCGAGCTGATGCGGGTGCGGCGGTGAGCGGTCCGTTGCTCTGCGTGGACGGGTTGGGCGTTACCTTCGAGACCCCGCGCGGGACGATCCGGGCCGTGGATGGGCTCTCGCTTCAGGTGGGTGCGGGCGAGGTGCTCGGGCTGGTCGGCGAATCCGGCTCGGGCAAGAGCGTCACGTTGCGCGCCATCGGGCAGTTGCTGCGGGGCCGGGCCAGCGTCACCGGCGCGGTGCGCTGGATGGGGGAGGACCTGTTGGCGGTGCCGCCCGCCCGGCTGCGCGCCGTGCGGGGGGCGGGGATCGGCATGGTGTTCCAGGAGCCGATGGCGGCGCTGAACCCCGTGCTGTCGATTGGGCTGCAGATCGAGGAGTCGCTGGCGGCGCACACGGACCTGACGCGGACGCAACGCCGGGCCAGGGCAATTGAGCTGCTGGGGCTGGTGGGCATCCCGTCGCCGGCGCAGCGGCTGGGGCAGTGCACGCATGAGTTCTCCGGCGGCATGCGGCAGCGTGCGATGATCGCCATCGCGCTGGCGGCGGGCCCGAAGTTGCTGCTGGCGGACGAGCCGACCACGGCGCTGGACGTGACTATCCAGGACCAGGTGCTGAAGCTGCTGCTGCGGCTGGTGGACGAGCTGGGCATGGCGCTGGTGCTGGTCACCCACGATTTGGGCGTGGTGGCCGAGACGTGCGACCGCATGGCGGTGATGTATGCCGGGCGCATCTGCGAGGTGGGCCCAGCCGCCGCCGTGTTCGGCCACCCGCGCCACGCCTACACCGACGCGCTGCTGCGCGCGATGCCCGGCGACGGTCCGGCGCGCGGCCTGCTGCTCAGCATCCCCGGCCAGCCACCCCGGCTGGACCGCCCGGTGCCGGGCTGTGCCTTCGCGCCGCGGTGCGGCTACGCCGAAGCACGGTGCACGGCGGAGGCGCCTGCCCTGGCCGCTCAGCCGGAGGGCCAGCGCGCCGCCTGCTACGCCGCCGCGCGACTGCCGGCCCGGGTGGCGGCGTGAGCGACCTGCTAACCGTGACCGGGCTGTCCAAGACGTTCCCCGTCCACAGCCCGCTGCTGAGCCGGCTGCGCGGCCGCCGCCGGGTGCTGCGCGCGGTGGACGGCGTGTCGCTCGGTGTGGCCCGGGGGGAGACGTTGGGGATCGTGGGGGAGTCCGGCTGCGGTAAGTCCACCCTGGCGCGCTGCCTGGTGCGGCTGCACGAGGCGGATGCGGGGGAGATGCGGTTCGACGGCGCCGATGTCCGCCGGCTGCGCGGCGCCGGGCTGCGGGCGTATAACCGTCAGGTGCAGATGGTGTTCCAGGACCCGTTCGGCTCGCTGAACCCGCGCATGACGGTGGGCGCCTGCCTGGCGGAGGTGCTGTCCGTGCACCGGGTCGTGGCCAAGCCTGCCATTCCCGCGCGCGTGGCCGAGTTGCTGGACCTTGTGCACCTGCCGGCCGAGGCTGCCGGGCGCCGGCCGCACGAGTTCTCCGGCGGGCAGCGGCAGCGCATCGGTATCGCGCGGGCGCTGGCGGTGCAGCCCGCGGTGATCATCGCGGACGAGCCGGTCTCGGCGCTCGACGTGTCGGTGCAGGCGCAGATCGTCAACCTGTTGCTGGAGCTGCAGCGCAGCCTGGGCCTCGCGCTCGTGTTCATCACGCATGATCTGCGGCTGGTGCGCCATTTGGCCCACCGCGTGGCCGTGATGTATCTCGGCCGGGTGGTGGAGACGGGGCCGACCGCGGCGCTGTTCGCTGCCCCGCGTCATCCCTACACGCGTGCGCTGATCCAGGCGGCGCCACGCCTCGTCCCCGGCCGCCCGGCGCGGGAGGATGCGGTGCGCGGCGAGTTGCCCAGCCCGCTCGATCCGCCCTCCGGGTGCACGTTCCACCCGCGCTGCCGCATCGCGGAGGCACGCTGCGCGGTGGAGCGCCCGGCGCTGGAGCTGCGTGGCGGCGGATGGCCGGCGGCGTGCCTCCTGGCGGCACCGGGCGGTGGCTTGTCGTAGGTCCCACGGCTTGCCCAATCGCGCGCTAACGTTGCGCATCGAGCGCACCGCTCCTGGTTCCAGGCCGTGCCGCCCGTCCGTCTGACCATGCCATGAAACCGCCCCTTTCCGGCCGCACAGAGCGGGCGGGATGACCAGGGTGGACAACGGCATGAGGTATGGGCGTCGGCATATGGTGAAGGGCCTGCTGTCCTTGGCAGCGCTGGGCGCGTGCGCCGGGCCGGTATCGGCGCAGCCATACCCGCCGCCGGGCGGCTACCCGCCACCGGGAGGCTATCCACCGCCTCCGCCCTATGGCTACCTGCCGCCGGGTGGCCCCGGATACCAGGAGCGCCGCCGCGAAGAGTACGAGCGGGGAGGCGGGCCATCCGACCGCGACCGCCTGCTGTTCATCCAGCGCGAGCGTAACCGGCGGGTGCTCGTGTTGCAGGAGCAGCTCGACCACGGCGAGATCAGCCGGCGGCAATTTGAGTATGGCGTGTCGCAGATCGACCGCGAATACGACCAACGGGTGGGCCAGTAGCGGGCGGCTGCGGGGCGTGGCAGCCGGGTCCTGGTCCCGCGGCCGGGCTCGTGGCACGATGCGGCCATGACGATCGGTATCCTCGAGACCGGGCGGCCGCCCCCGGAGTTGCGCCCCCAATGGGGCACGTACGGCACGATGGTCCGCACCATGCTCGGCAGGCACCGCGAGTATCGGACCTATGACGTGCAGGCCGGCGAGCTGCCGGATCGTCCGGATGCGTGCTCGGCCTACGTGATCACCGGGTCATCGGCGGG
>CAXSEK010000080.1:0-8909 GCA_964235625.1 uncultured Acetobacteraceae bacterium | reverse complement strand
TGATCTACTACCCGACGACCACGCGCGAGCCGTCCAAGCACATGGGCCGCATCACCGACCTGATCGAGCAGGGCAAGCTGTTCACCGATCTCGGCCTCCCCCCGCTCGACCCGGCGCAGGACCGCGTGATGATCTGCGGTAGCCAGCACATGCTGGACGACCTCAAGGCGATGCTGCTGGCCCGCGGCTTCACCGAAGGCAACAGCACCGAACCCGGCGAGTTCGTGATCGAGAAGGCCTTTGCCGAACGGTAGTCTCCCAGGCAGGACACTTCCTTCTCCCTCTCCCGTCCTTCACGGGATCGGGCTGGGGTGAGGGCCGAACGCGCACACGCGATCCAGCGACCACGGGATCTCAAGCTCCCTCACCCCGAACCTCTCCCAGCGGGAGAGGGAGAAGGCCGAAACCCCCGCCCTGGCCACTCCGCCAAATGGCCGTGTATGTTCGCCGAAACGCACAGGACGCGCCATGCGAGAGTTCCCGGTCACCCACACCCAAAACCCCAAGCCGCATCCGGCCGACGACACGCTGCGCTTCGGCGAGACGTTCACCGACCACATGTTTCAGATGAACTATGACGAAGGCCGCGGCTGGCATGATCCGAGGATCGTCCCCTACGCCCCCTTCACCATGGACCCGGCTTGCTGCGTGTTGCACTACGCCCAGGCAGTGTTCGACGGGCTGAAGGCGTTCCGCGGCGATGACGGCCAAGTCCGCATCTTCCGCGCCGACCGCCATGCCGCGCGGCTGAACCGCTCCTGCGATCTCCTCTGTATCCCGCCGCTCGACCCGGCGCTGGTGCAGCAATCCTTCCGCCAGCTCGTAGCGCTCGACCAGGATTGGGTGCCGTCCAAGCGCGGCACCGCCCTCTACATCCGCCCGACCGTGATCGCGACCGACACCTTCCTCGGCGTCCATCCCTCCCACAGCTACCTGTATTACGTGATCCTGAGCCCCGTCGGCGCCTACTACGCGGAGGGCCTGGCTCCGGTGAAGATCCTGGCAACCGACCAATACGTCCGCGCCGTGCCCGGCGGCCTGGGCGCGGCCAAGACCGCCGCCAACTACGCCGCCAGCCTCTATGCCGCCGAGGAAGCCAAGCAGAAGGGCTACGCCCAAGTCCTCTGGCTGGACGGCCGCGAGCATGAGTTCCTGGACGAGGTCGGCTCGATGAACATCATGCTGCGCCTGGGCGACACAGTGATCACCCCGCCGCTCACCAACGGCACCATCCTGGACGGCATTACCCGCAACTCCGCCCTGCAGCTGCTGCGCGATTGGGGCATCCCCGTGCAGGAGCGGCCCATCTCCATCCACGAGGTGACGGAGGCGCACCGCACTGGGCAGCTGACCGAGATGTGGGGCACCGGCACCGCTGTAGTGATCTCCCCCGTCGGCGAGCTGGGCTTCCGCAACGAGCGGATGACGATCAACGGTGGCAAGACCGGTGAACTAACGCAGCGGTTGTTCGACGCCATTTCCTCCATCCAATACGGCACGACGAACGACCGGCACGGCTGGATGAGCGCGGTCTAGCGCCTGGGACGGGTATGTTCTCCCCCTCCCCTTGGGGGAGGGGAGCCGCATGCACGATTAATCGGGTTGCTGGTAGGGGGGATGGTGTCCTCGAGCGCCTAACCCCGGGACAGCGGCACCTCAAACCCCTTCTTCACGCCCGGCCGCGCCATTAGCGTATCGAACCATCGCCGCACGTTCGGGAAGTCCGTCAAATCCACCTTGTGCCGCTCATGCCGCCACGCCCAACCCAGGATGGCGAAGTCGGCCACCGAGAGCGGCCCGGCCACGAACTCCACCAGCGCCAGCCGCCGGTCCAGCACGCCATACAACCGGCGCGTCTCGGCCGTGTAGCGCTCCAGCCCATACCGCTGGTCCACCGGGTCGCTCACCCCCATGAAATGGTGCACCTGGCCCGGCATCGGCCCGAACCCGCCCATCTGCCACATCAGCCACTCCAGCACCGGCACCCGCTCCCGCAAATCCGCCGGCAGGAACTGGCCGGTCTTCTCGCCCAGGTACAGCAGGATGGCGCCACTCTCGAACACGCTGATCGGCCGGCCGCCGGGCCCCTCGGGGTCGATGATCGCAGGGATGCGGTTGTTCGGACTGATCGCCAGGAAGTCCGGCTCGAACTGCTCGCGCTTGGTGATGTCCACCACGTGGACGGAGTAGGGCAGCCCCATCTCCTCGAGCGCCACGCTGATCTTGCGGCCGTTCGGCGTGTTATAGGTATGCAGCTCGATCATCGCGGATTGTGCTCCCTCTATGTGCAAGGGAGGGTAGGCGGCGGCGTTTGCAGGGGCAAATGCCCGTCCTGCCGGATGCCGGCCGAAGGATGCTGCGGGACATGACCATCGACGTATCGACCGCCGCATCCGCCGATGCCGAGGCACCCGCCCGCATCCTGGAGATGCAGCGCCGCGCCGACCACCGCGACGGCCCGCCCCCCGCCGCCCAGCGCATGGCGGCGCTGAAAGCGCTCGGCTTGGCCCTGCGCGCCAACGCCGACGCCATCGCGCAGGCCATCTCCGCCGATTTTGGCAACCGCGCGCCCCAGGAGACCATCGTCGCCGAGCTGGTGCCCTCGCTCGGCGCCATTCGCAACGCCCGCGCCAATTTGCGCCGCTGGATGCGCCCGGAGAAGCGCCACGTGGACATCAGTTTCCAGCCCGGCCGTGCCTGGGTGGAGTGGCAGCCGCTCGGCGTGGTGGCGATCGTATCTCCCTGGAACTGCCCGCTGCTGCTGACCGTGAGCCCCCTGGTGGACGCCATCGCCGCCGGCAACCGCGTGATCGTCAAGCCGTCCGAACTGGTGCCGCGCTTCGCCGCCCTGTTTGCCCGCCTGGTCGCCGAAGCGATCGACCCGGCCACCGTCAGCGTCGTCACCGGCGGGCCGGAGGTGGGACAGGCGGTGTGCGCGCTGCCGCTCGACCATTTGCTGTTCACCGGCTCCACCGCCATCGGCCGCCTGGTCGCCTGCGCCGCCGCCGAGACGCTCACCCCCGTGACGCTGGAGCTGGGTGGTAAATCCCCCGCCATCGTCTGCCGCGACTACGACATTGGCGCCGCGGCCAAGACCATTGCGCTCGGCAAGTTCTTCAATGCCGGCCAGACCTGCATCGCGCCGGATTACGCGCTGGTGCCGAACGAGAGCGTGGGGGCGTTCGCCCAGGCGGTGCTCCAGGCGGCGGAGACGATGTACCCCCGCATCAGCGCCAACCCCGACTACACCACCATCGTCTCCGACCACCACCATGAACGCCTGCACGCGCTGCTGCGGCAAGCGGAAGCGGGCGGCGCGCGCCTGCTCCGCCTGAACGACGCCTATGCCGAGCGCCGCATCGGTCCGACCGTGGTGCTGAACCCACCGCTTGACGGCGCGCTGATGGGCGAGGAGATCTTCGGCCCCATCCTCCCCGTCATCGGCTACCAAGAACTCCCCGACGCCACGGCGTTCGTGAACGGGCGTCCCCGCCCGCTGGCCCTCTACCCCTTCACCAAGAACCCGAAGCAGTTGGCACGGGTGATGGACCGCACGGTCTCGGGCGGCGTGTCGATCAACAGCGTGCTGATGCACTGCATCCAGGACGACCTCCCCTTCGGCGGGGTAGGGCCGTCCGGGATGGGCGCCTACCACGGCCGCGACGGCTTCCGCCGCTTCTCCCACGCCCGCGGCGTCTACCGGGCCGGCCGGTTCAGCGGGTTCGAGTTCCTGGCCCCGCCGTATGGGCGCAAGATGCAGGTGGCGCTGAAGGCGATGTTGATGCGGTGATTGCTGCCAAGATTGAGGCTTTGCCCCAACCTCACCAGAGGACGGTCGTCCTCTGCACACCTGGTGGTGGGGGCTATCGCTCCCGCTCCGCGTCCACTGCCGCCACGACGTGCGGGACCGATATCTGCCATGACATGCCGTGCACGGCGCCCGGCTCCGGGCCGAGGCGGCCGACCATCCGGCCCATCACGCAATCGTAGCGCAGCCCCTTCAGCCCGGCGAGGCGGCGGAAGCCCCAGTGGCAATACCCGTCCATCTGCAACTCGATCACCCGGCATCCAGGCTGGGCGAACACCAGGTTGGTCAGCCCGGCCCCGTGCGGTGCGACCACAAGCTCGGCGTTCTGGAACAAGGCGATCTGGGCGGGAGCGCTCAGGTATTCCGGCGCGACCGATTGTACGCTCAGCGGCGCCAAGGCCTCGATCACGGCCTCCTCGTTGAGCAGCGTGCGGCCTGCTGCCTCACCCCGGCCCACGAAGATCCGGCGGGCGCCAGTCGGCTGCTCGCTCCGGGCGAACGCGCCCATACCGGTGAACCAGTCCACCAGGCACGGGTGGTAGTTGCACGAAGTGTCGCTCGCCAGGGCGAGCACCAACTGCTCGACGCGCACATTGCCATGCTCGGGCATGGCCGTCTGGCGCAGGGACCACCGGTCGCAGACGTGCTGCTGCAGCCAGGCGGCGGGCGGGAAGCCATCGCCGGCGGTCAGCAGCCCGGCCGCACCCGCGAGCACGTTGTGCGGAACGGCGGCCAACCGTCCGAACCCGTCCAGCATGGCATGCCCGTAACTCTCGGCCGAGCCGCACAGCACCGAGATATGCGCCCCCTTCATCGGCATGGCGGCGGCGACCTCGATCCAGATGCCGTCGCGCTCGGCCACGTACACCTGCTGCTGCGGGTGCGTGTGCACCAGCGTCTCCTCGACCACGTAACCACCCACGCAGACGATGCCGGACCGGGAGTGCACGAGCGCGTTGGGGATGACGAACACCCAAGGCGCGTAGGTCTCATACTGTGTGTCCGACCAGGCCGTCCCGCGCGGTTCCTGGTTCAGCGGCCAGCGCTGCCCGAACGGCGCGCCGGACACGAGCGGGGGCAGGGCGACCGTCGTGCCGCCCAGCGAGCTCACGTGCACCAGCCCGAGCTCCGGCGCGTGCTGCGCCAAATAAGCCATCGTGGCCCGGCGGAAGAAGGTCGGGCCCGCCACCGCCTACAGCCCCAGATACGCCCGGCGCACCCCGTCATCGGCCGCGATCTGCTTCGCCGGGCCGGACATCACGATGCGCCCCGTCTGCAGCACATACGCGCGGTCCGCCAGGTCCAGCGCCTCGGCCAGCCGCTGCTCCACCAGCAGCACCGTCACCCCCAGGTCGCGGATTCGGCCGACGGCGGCCAGGATGTCGTCCACCAGCTTCGGCGCGATGCCCTGGCTCGGCTCGTCCAGCATCAGCAAGCGCGGCCCCGTCATCAGCGCGCGGCCGATCGCCAGCATCTGCTGCTCGCCGCCCGACAGCGTCTCGGCCCGCTGGCCCAACCGCTCCTGCAAGCGGGGGAACAGGGCGAACACCGTCTCCAGCGGCTTGAACCGGTCCGGCTGGCCACGCCGCGCATACGCGCCGAGCCTTAGGTTGTCCTCCACGCTCAGCCGCGGGAACAGCCGGCGGCCCTCGGGCACCAGGCCCACGCCCATGCGGGTGATCCGGTGCGGCGCCACGTGCGCGATCGACTGCCCGTCGAACACGATGCCGCCGCCGGTCGCCACCTGCCCGGCCACCGCGCGCAGCAGTGTGCTCTTGCCCGCCCCGTTCGCCCCCACAACGGCCACGATCTCGCCCCGCCCCACCTCGAGCGAGACGCCCTGCAGCGCCCTCAGGCCCTTGTAGGCAGCGGACACGTTCTCCAGACGAAGGATCGTCTCGGGCTGTGCGGGGTCAGGCGGCATAGCGGTCGCCGAGATAGGCGCGGATCACCGCCGGGTCCCGCACCAGGTCCCTCGGCAACCCCTGCGTCAGCACGCGGCCGAGGTTCAGCACCACGGCACGGTCGATCAGCGGCAGCAGGATCTCCATCACGTGCTCCACCATGATCACCGTCACCCCCGTGTCACGGATGTCGCGGATCAGCTGCACGCCGGATTGCGCCTCGGTGGGCGTGAGGCCGGTGAGCATCTCGTCCAGCAGCAGGATACGGGGCCGGGTGGCCAGCGCGCGGGCGATCTCCAGCCGCCGCTTCTCCGGCGGGGTGAGCGCGTGGGCGGGATGGTCCGCGCGCTTGGCCAGGCCCGTGGTGTCCAGCACGCGCTCCGCTTCGGCCATCGCGTCCCGCGCGCGGCCGGTGCGGCTGAACGCGCCGACCATGACGTTCTCCAGCACCGTCATGCTGTCGAACGAGCGTACCACCTGGAACGTGCGGGCGACCCCTGCCCGGGCACAAGCGAGCGGCCCGGCGCCAGAGATTCGGCGGCCCGCCAGCCGGATTTCGCCTCGATCGGGGGTCACCTCGCCGGAGATCGAGTTGAACAGGCTGGTCTTGCCGGCGCCGTTGGGCCCGATCAGGCCCAGGATCTCGCCGGCCGCCGCGGTGAAGCTGATCTCGACGTTGGCCGCGACGCCGCCGAACGACTTGCTGACGTTGTCAACCTCAAGAAGCGGGGCGACCTCAAGCAGCGGGGGCATCGGGCACCACTGTCCTGCGGGGGCCGATCAGGCTGACTAGCCCGGCCGGCCGCGCCAGCGAGATGGCAACGATCAGCCCGCCATAGATCATCAGGTCGATCCCGCCCGCGCCACCGAGATAGGACCGCGTCAGCTCGCTGGTGGGGATCAGCACGATGGCGCCGATCAGCGGCCCCCACAGCGTGCCCACCCCGCCCAGCACCGCCGGCAGCGCGATCAGGATCGAGAACGAGGCGGCGAGCACGCTGTCCGGGTCGATGTAGCCGACATACTGGGCGTAGATCGCACCTCCCATCGCCGTGAAGAACCCGCTGATCGCCGCCGCCGCCATCTTGGACGGGAAGATCCGCACCGCCAGCGAGCGCGCGGCCACCACGTCGTCCCGCACCGCACGCCAGGAATAGCCCCAGCGCGACCCCTCGATCACCCAAGCGACCGCCCAAGTGACGGCGGCAAAGGCGAGCACGACATAGTGGAACGGCAGCTTGGAGGTGCGGAACTGCAGCGCCGCCCAGTTCTCTCCATGGAATGGCACATACACGCCGGTAGCCGCCCCCACGAAATCCCAGTTCAGGAACAGCAGATAGCCGATCTCCCCCACCACCACGGTGGCGATGGCATAGTAGTGGCCGGACAGCCGGAAGCACGGCCACCCCACCAGCAGCGCCGCCGCCGCTCCTACCACCCCGGCGGCGAACATGCCGATGGTGGGCGGAATGCCCGCGTTCACGAACAGCAGCGTGGACACGTAAGCGCCGATGCCGAAATACAGCGCGTGGCCAAGCGATATCTGCCCGCAATAGCCGCCGAGGATGTTCCACGCCTGCGACAACCCGGCATACAGGATCGTCAGGATGATCAGGTTCTGCGTGTAGACGTCCCGGATCGGCAACGGCAGCACCGCCAGTACGACAAGCACGACGGCTCCAGTGATCAGCTCCGTCCGGCGGCGGCGGGTAATGGTGTTGGTCAAAATCTTCTCCCCTCCCCTTGTGGGAGGGGCCGGGGGAGGGGTGGCCACACGCAAGCCTTTGCGCGAGTGGATAGGCTGATAGCCCGGCCCGGATGCGCGCGGCACCCCTCCCCCCGGCCCCCTCCCACAAGGGGAGGACGAGACTCTATGGTGACCATCATATCTTCCCGAACAGCCCACGCGGCCGCACCATCAGCACCACCAGGTAGATCGCGAACATCCCCACCTGCTTCAGCGACGGCTCCAGCACCTGGGCCGTGATCGCCTCCACCTCGCCGATCAGCACCCCCGCCACCAGCGCCCCCGTCAGCGAGCCGAACCCGCCCAGCGCTACCGTCACGTAAGCGATCAGCGCGAAGTTGGCCCCGACCGTGGGCGACACGTAGTAGAACGTCGCCAGCATCGTCCCCGCAATGCCCACCGCCGCCGCACCCAGGCCCCAACCCAGCGCGAAGATCCGGTCCCGGTCGATCCCGATCAATGCCACCGCGTCCCGGTCCTCCCGCGTCGCCTCCAGCGCCCGGCCGAACTCGGTGCGGTTGATCGCCAGCAGCACACCGAAGGCCAGCAGGCAGACCAGGCTTGCCGCCAGTTGCGGCAACGGCACGTAAACCCCCCCGATGTCAGCCGTGCGGTTGCCCAGCCACGACACCTGCACGCTGCGGAAATCGCCGCCGAACGCCAGCTGCGCCGCCCCCCGGATGAAGATCGCCAGCCCGAAGGTGACGAAGATCTGCACCATCCCCCGGTTGAACTGCACCCCCAGCGCGCGCCCGATCAGCCCACGATAGATCGCGACTCCCAGCCCGAACATCCCCACCGCCACCAGCGGCAATTGGAGCAGCGGGTCGAGCCCGGTCGCCGCGTTCAGCAGCACCGTCGCATACATCGCAAGCATCAGCAGCTCGCCATGCGCGAAGTTCACGATGTCCATCAGGCCGAAGATCAGGCTCAGCCCGGCTGCTACCAGCGCGTAGATCAACCCCATCAGCAGGCCGCTCAGTGCCGTCTGCAGCAGCGTGGTCACGTCCAAGCTACTTGGCGCCGACGGCCCAGACCGGGTCCTGCACCGCCACGTCCGCCGGATACACCGTGTGATACACGCCGTCCTTGATCTGCTGGATCACCGGCGTCGCCTCCGTGTTCTGCCCGGTGGCGTCGAACTTGATGCCCTTCCACGGCATGATCGTCTGGTCACCCGGCACGTCCGTCTTGGTCAGCGCCACCCGTATGTCCTCGGGCTTGCTCGACCCGGCGCGGTCGATCGCGTCCGCCAGAATCTGGACCGCCACGATCTGGCGCGAGGTGTTGTCGTTCAGGTCCTTGTTCGCCTTGGCGCGGAACATGGCGTTGATCGCCGGGATCGCCGGGCGGGACTTGGTCGCGTCCAGCGCGAAACTGCTCCGGCTCATCACCCCCTCGGCCAGCGGCCCGGCGGCGCTGAGGAAGGACTGCTCCTGGAACCCCGCCG
>CAXSEK010000079.1:0-9059 GCA_964235625.1 uncultured Acetobacteraceae bacterium | reverse complement strand
CACGGCGGGCTGGCCGGCACCAGGTGTGTTGAACACCTGTCCCGGATAGATGTGCCGTGGGTCACGGATCTGCGTCCGGTTCGCCCGGTAGATCACCGTATAGCGGATTCCCGACCCATACACGTTGCGCGCCAGCTGCCACAAATTCTCACCGGGCTGCACCACCACCTGGCCCGGCGCCACCTGGGCATGGGCCAACGTCTCACGCTGGAACGGCAGCTCCACGCGGGACAGCACGTGGCCATCGGCCCCTACCTGGTCGAGCCGCAAGGTATGGATCCCCGGCAGCACCTGGGCGGGCGGTGACATCGCCCATTGGCCGTCATCGCCGGCCTTGGTGTCACCGACCGGCGTGTTGTCCACGTAAATTCGCACCGCGGCCTCCGAGGGGGCAGTGCCGCTGAACTGGATCGCGCCGTGCTCGTCATAATCGACCGTTGCCACTGCCAGCTTGCGGCCTGACACGGGTGGCCCCGGCGCTTGCAGCACGTGCGACGGAGCGGTAGCGGGCGCCAGCACGGCAAGCGCCGGTATCGGGTTCGGGCTGGCGGCGGAAGGAGGGGCGGGCACCACGACCAGCACGGGCGCGTCTGCATCCCGCTTGCCCGCGGGGCCGTTGGCGGTGAGCGTCAGCTCGCCGGCGCCCGGTGGCAGCTTGGTGTCGGGCGAAATGACCCAGCTGCCGTAGCGGTCCGCATTGGCAGTACCCACCATCCGGCCGTTTTCCAGCACCGTCACAACCGCGCCGGGTTGGGCCCGGCCCGCGATCACCGTGCCGCCATCGGGCGATACCAGCACCACGTCGAACGCCGGGGTGCCCGGTGCCGGGACCACAGCCGGCTTGACACTGGCATCCGGCGCCGGCACGGCCGAGACCGGGGCGGCTGCCGGCGACGACACGGCCGGGCGAAATCCCCGGACACCGAGCTCCACCGCACCGCCAAGCACGACCACCCCGGCGACGGCCAGCATTGAGGCACGGACCGAAGGGGAAAGGGCGGTGGGCGACATCGTTGCCAAAGCTAAACGCACTGAGGCAAGGCTGCAACAGTGTGTGTCTGAGGCAGGCTTGGTCTAGCGTCCCTGCGTGCCACGCGGCAGGGTCGCGGTGCATGGAAACGAGGATGCGATGAGCGGGGTTCGGCGGCCACGGGCGCGGCAGACGGTGCTGCGACTGTCGATGAAGGTGTGGGACGCGCCGACGCGGCTGTTCCACTGGGCGGTGGTGCTGCTGATCGCGTGCAGCTATTTTTCGATCGAATACGGGCGCATCCGCCTGCATTTCCTGTCCGGCTACGCCTTGCTGACGCTGTTGCTGTTCCGCCTCGCCTGGGGGTTCGTGGGCAGCGAGACGTCCCGGTTCAGCCAGTTCATGCGTAGCCCGGTGGAAGGGTTCCGCCACCTGCGCGACTTCCCGAAACGCGAGCCGGACGACCAGATCGGCCATAATGCGGCCGGCGGCTGGATGGTCCTGATCCTGCTTGCTGATATCGCGCTGCAGGTGGGCCTGGGCTTGTTCAGCAACGCCCAGGACGACTACGTGGAGGAAGGTCCGCTCGCCCACCTGCTCAGCCGGGCCTGGAGCGACCGGGTCACCGACTGGCACGCGCTGAACTTCGACGTGCTGCTTGGCCTGATAGCGCTGCACGTGGTGGCGATCATTGCCTACGCCGTAGTCAAGCGCCACAACCTGCTGCGCCCCATGATCACCGGCCGCAAACGCCTGCCGGGCGCCACACGGCAGCCGAAGATGGCCTCCTCCCTGGTCGCGGCACTCCTGGTGGTGCTGGCGGCCTGCATCGTCTGGGCGCTGACGACCCGGGTCTAACTGGCCCGGGTCGCGGCGGCTTGGCGGTCAGCTCCGTTCGCGGTAGGCCCGGTGGCAGGCGCCGCACTGCCCTGCCGTCACCTTAAACTGGTCCGCGAAGCCGGCCTTGTCGTCCGCCTCGGCGAATTTCTCCAGCTTCTCCGCCTCCGTGTAGAAGTTCGCCGCCGCCTTCTCGAAGCCGGCGCGGTCCGTCCACACCTCCGGCTTGGCCTTGGTGTTGCGCCCCGTTTGCGTGCCGTCCGGGAACATGCTCGGGATCACGTGGCCCCAGCTGGACAAACCCTTGGCCCCGTCGGTCAGCGGCTTGACGGAGCCGCCGGCATCGACCGTGGCCTTCATCGCCGCCGCGATACCGGCCTGCAGGTCGAACCCGGCCTGGCGCGCCGCAATTACGTCGTCCGGCTTGATCGCCGTCTGGTCCGCCGCTTGCGCCACGCCCATTAGGCCGATCACCAACGCCATGCCGCCCAATACAATCGCTCGCATGAACACGTCCTCCGTTTATTCCGGCACGATCGTGTCATCGCGCACGCAACCTTGCCAATTGAAAACTGCATGACACCGTATGGCTTTCGCGGCAGTTGTGCGGGCGCCAACTGGGAGCGACGTTCATCATGCCAGCCAACATCCGCTCCGTCGCCGTGTTCTGCGGCTCCCGCGTGGGGCATGACCCGTCTTGGCGCGCGGGGGCCGAGGCGCTCGGGCGGGGGCTCGCCGCCTATGGCATCCGCCTGGTCTATGGCGGCGGCCGGGTCGGTCTGATGGGGGCCGTGGCCGACGGTGCGCTGGCCGGCGGCGGTGCGGTAACGGGCATCATCCCCGACTTCCTCCGCGCCCGTGAAGTCGCCCATCCCGGCGTCACCGACCTGGTCGTGACTGACACGATGCACAGCCGCAAGGCGCTGATGGTGCAGAACGCCGACGCGTTCGTGACGCTGCCGGGCGGCCTGGGCACGCTGGACGAGACGATCGAGGTCATCACCTGGCGCCAACTGGGCCTGCACGACCGCCCAATCCTGATCACCAACCTGAACGGCTGGGCCACCGGGCTGATCGGTCTGCTGAACGATTTCGTCACCGACGGCTTCACCGACCCGTCGGCCCGGGCGCTGTACGAGGTCCTGCCGGACGTGCCCGCCATCCTGCGCCGCCTGCTCACCCTGCCGGCCCGGACATAGCTTGCCTGCCGTCCCGCCCGGCGCTATACGCCGCAACTCGGTCGGAGCGTAGCTCAGCCTGGTAGAGCGCTTGCTTCGGGAGCCAGAGGCCGGAGGTTCGAATCCTCTCGCTCCGACCACTCCCGCTTTCTCACCCGTTGCCGTCGAAATCCAACTGGATCATGGCGGGAGCAACACGCGCCCGGTAGAGGCGGGCGACCGCGGTAAAGTCGGCCCTCGCGGATGCCAGATCCGGCCAATCGATCTCGACCTCCTCGAATGGCGGCTTGAACCCGGCCGCCAGCACGATCCGGCCGTCCGGCGACTGCGACAGGACAGCGAGCAGATGGCTCGCGTAGAAGACAAGCCAACCAACCGACCCGTCATGCGGCAGGCCGATGCGGCAAGCCCGCAGTGACAACCGCCCCCCGCCTGATCGCGCTTTCGCCGCCATGCCGCCTCCCTCGTGAGGAAGCATCAGCCAGACACGTTAGTGCAATGATAACGAAGGCCTAGGCCGTCCTACGCCACCGCTCGCCTAGGCTGCCCGCCGTAACAGGAACAGCGCCTGCTCGCCGAACAGGTTCGCCAGCCGTGGCGCCCGCCGCCAGGGCGAGCGCTGGCCGGCCTCGTCCACCGCCAGCCATTGCTCCACAGCGTACCCCTCCTGCGCGCACAGCTCGAAGAAGTCCTGGATGGTGCAGGGATGGATGTTGGGCGTCTCGTGCCAGGGCCGGTCCCAGGTCTTGGTCATCGGCATCCGGCCCTTTACCACCAGCTGCCAGCGCACCAGCCAATGGCCAAAATTGGGGAAGGAGACGAGCGCGCGGGTGCCAATCCGCAGCATCTGGCGCAGCACCTCTCGCGGGCGCTCCACCGCCTGCAGCGTGCGCGACAGCACGACGTAGTCGAACGCGCCATCCGGGTAGTGCTCGAGGTCGGTATCCGCGTCGCCGTGCATCACCGGCAGGCCATGCGCCACCGCATGCGTCACGGCGGCCATGTCCAGCTCGATCCCGCGGGCGTCGCAGCCGCGGGTGCGGAACAGATGGTCCAGCAGGTCGCCGTCGCCGCAGCCGATATCGAGCACACGGCTGCCCACGGCGATCATCTCGCTCATCAGGCGCAGGTCCAGCCGCATGTTCTTGGCGACGAACTGGACGGGTGGCTTCATAGAGCCCGTCACCACGGCGGGCTGGACGAGGGGCCTCACCACCCGAGCCCTGCATGCTCCGCGCAACCGCGCAGGAAGCCGCGCAGCGTGCGGTGGAAATCCGGCTCGTCCAGTAGGAACGCGTCGTGCCCCTTGTCGGACGCGATCTCCACGAAGCTCACGTTCGCCGCCGCCCGGTTCAACGCGCGGGCGATGGCGCGGGACTGGGCGGTCGGGAACAGCCAGTCGGAGGTGAACGACACCACGCAGAAGCGGGACCGTGTGCCGCGGAACGCCGCCGACAGGTCCCCTTCGTGCTCGGCCCCCAGGTCGAAGAAATCCATTGCCCGGGTGATCGTGAGGTACGAATTGGCGTCGAACCGGTGGACGAAGGTGCTGCCCTGGTGGCGCAGGTAGCTTTCCACCTCGAACATGTCGCCGAACAGGCTCAACGCTTCCTTCGCCCGGTCCGGCCCGGCTTGCAGGCGGCGGCCGAACTTGCGGGTCAGCGCCTGCTCCGACAGGTAGGTTATGTGCGCCGCCATCCGCGCCACCGCCAGGCCGCGCGCCGGCACCTGGCCTGTCTCCCAGTACCGTCCGCCCAACCATTGCGGATCAGCGAAGATCGCCTGCCGCCCGACCTCGTGAAACGCGATGTTTTGCGCGGAGTGGAACGGCGCGGTCGCGATCGGCACCGCGGCGAACACCTGGCCCGGGAAGGTCGCCGCCCATTCGAGCGCCTGCATCCCACCCATCGAGCCGCCCACCACCGCGAACAGCCGCTCGATCCCCAGATGGTCCACCAACCGCTTCTGCGCCCTTACCATGTCGCGGATGGTGACGGGCGGGAACGACGTGCCCCAGGGCTCGTCGGTCGCCGGGTCGATCGAGCGCGGCCCGGTGGAGCCGATGCACGAGCCGAGCACGTTCACGCAGATGACGAAGAACCGCTCCGTGTCGATCGGCAGCCCGGGGCCGACCACCGCCTCCCACCAGCCAGGCTTGCCGGTCAGGGGATGGCGCTCGGCCAGATACTGGTCCCCGGTCAGCGCGTGGCACACCAGGATCGCGTTGCTGCGCCCGGCGTTCAGCGCGCCATGGGTTCGGTAGGCGACGTCGATCCCTGGCAGGCTCTGGCCGCAATCGAGCGCGAAAGGCTCGGTGAACCGCTCGTGCTGGTGGATGACCGGTGCGAGCGCGTCCGGGGCTGGGCTGGGGAGGTCCACGCCCCTTTGTATGGCGATACCGGCTGGACGGGGCAACCACGCGCCAGCTCCGCCCGCGGTTTGCCCGCGCGCACGCCGCGGTTTATGCGTTTGTCCATGTCGAGTGTCTCACAACCGGCCGCCCCGCCGGACCTCCTCGCTTTGCGCGCCGAGCTGGACGGGATGGATGACGGCCTGCACGACCTGCTGATGCGCCGGGCGTCCGTGGTGGACCGGATCGGCCAGCTGGCGGTGAAGGGCCGTGTGGCACTCCGCCCGGGCCGCGAGGCCGCTATCATCCGCCGCCTGGTTGCCCGCCATACGGGGCGCTTTCCGCCGGCCCGCCTGGTGCAGATGTGGCGCGAGATGATCTGCGGCATGACCGCCCTCCAGGGCCCATTCGTGCTCGCCGTCTGCGCGCCGGACACCGCTAGCGGCTACATCGCCGCCACCCGCGAGCATTTCGGCGCGCCCACCCCGCTGCGCATCCACCGTACGCCTGCCCAGGCGCTCGGCGCGGTCAGCAGCGGCGCCGTTTCCGCCGCCGTGCTGCCGATGCCCGCCGAGGAGGAGCCCGCCTCCGCCGCCTGGTGGACGGCCCTGCTGCACCGCGATGACCCGCGCATCTACATCGTCGCCCGCCTGCCGTTCTGGGCGCACCGGCCGGAGGGTACGCGGGACCTGCCGGCCCTGGTGGTGTCCGCAGCCCCGCCGGACCCGAGCGGCGCGGACCGCTCCTTCCTCGGCCTCGAAGTGGGAATGGACCAGAGCCGCGCCCGCCTGGCCCAGGTGCTCGCCGAGGCCGGGTTCGAGGCGGGGCCCACCGTGCTGCGGCGGGATCCGGGGTCGGGCGCCGCCCGCGTGCTGGTGGACGTCGCGGGCTTCGTTGCGGAGGGCGATCCGCGCCTCGCCGCCCTTGCCGGAACGTTGCGCCCGCCCATCGTCCTTGGTGCCTACGCCGTCCCTATCGGAGAACCCGCATGAGCGCCCCGCGCCCCAACCCCGCCATCCTCAACATCGCCCCCTATGTCGGCGGCGAGGCCCAGCTCACGGGGGTCAACCGGGTGATCAAGCTGTCGTCCAACGAGGGTGCCTTCGGCCCGCCGCCCTCCGCGGTCGCCGCCGCCAACCGTGCCGCCGCCGAGATGCACCGATACCCCGATGGCGGCTGCCACGCGCTGCGCCAGGCGATCGGGTCGCGGTTTGGGTTGGATCCGGAGCGGATCGTGTGCGGCGCCGGGTCGGACGAGCTGCTGGCGCTGTTGATCCACGCCTATGCCGGCCCGGGCACCGAGGTGATCATGAGCGCCCACGGCTTCGTCATGTACGACATCGCCAGCACGGGCGTCGGCGCCCGCGTGATCAAGGTGCCCGAGCGCAACCTGGTGGCCGACGTGGACGCGATCCTGGCCGCCGTGTCCCCGGCGACGCGGATGGTGATGATCGCCAACCCCAACAACCCGACCGGCAGCCTGCTGCCGCAATCCGAGATGGAGCGCCTGCAGGCGGGGCTGCCGCCGGACGTGCTGCTGCTGATCGATGCGGCATATAGCGAATACGTCGACCGGCCCGACTACGATGCCGGTGCGCGCCTGGTCGATGCCGGCGCCAACACCGTGATGACCCGCACGTTCAGCAAGATCTTCGGCATGGGCGGCCTGCGCCTCGGTTGGTGCTACGGCCCGCCCGCGATCATCGACGTGCTGAACCGGGCGCGCGGCCCGTTCAACGTGAACCTCGCCGCGCAGGAGGCCGGGGTCGCCGCCCTGGCCGAGCAGCACTGGGTGGAGGTCGGCCGCGCCCACAACGCCACCCAGCGCGCCCGGCTCAGCGAGGCGCTGGAGGGGCTCGGCATCAAGGTCTGGCCCAGCGAGGGCAACTTCGTGCTGGCCGATTTCGGTACCCCGGCCGAGGCCGATGCGGCCGACGCCGCTCTGCGCCGCCGCGGCATCCTGGTGCGCGCCATGCGGGCCTACAACCTGCCGCACTGCCTACGCATCACCGTCGGCACTGCGGAGGAGTGCGACCTGGTGGCGGAGGCGCTGGCCGCCCGGCATGGCTGATCCCATCTTCCGCCGCCTCGCCGTTGTCGGGTTGGGACTGATCGGCAGCTCCGTCCTGCGCACCTGCCGCGAGCGGCCCGGCCTTGCGGGCGTGCTTGTCGCCACCGACAACGACCCGGCCGTGCTGCGGCGCGTGGCCGAACTGGGCATCGCCGACGTGGTGGAGCCGGACCTCGCGCGCGCCGTGGCCGGCGCGGATTGCGTGATGCTCTGTAGCCCGGTCGGCGCGTTCGCGGGCCTCGGCGCCGCAATCGCCGCGCATCTGGCGCCGGGTTGCGTGGTGACCGACACCGGATCGACCAAGCAATCCGTCATCCGCGACCTCGGCGCCGCACTACCCTCCCACGTCCACCTGGTGCCGGCGCACCCCATGGCAGGCACCGAGTTCTCCGGCCCGGACGCCGGCTTCGCGACCCTCTTCCAGGGTCGCTACTGCCTGTTGACCCCCCTCCCCGGCGGTGACCCAGCGGCGGTCGACCGCGTCTCGGCCCTGTGGCGCGGTATGGGGGCCACCACCGAGACGATGGACCCGGGCCACCATGACCGCGTCGTCGCCATCGTCAGCCACCTGCCCCACTTGATCGCCTTTACCATCTGCGGCACCGCGGACGACCTCGCCGACGAGAGCCGGCAGCAGGTCATGCGCTTCGCCGCGGCCGGGTTCCGCGATTTCACCCGCATCGCCGCCAGCGACCCGGTGATGTGGCGGGACGTGTTCCTCAACAATCGGGAAGCACTGCTCGAGATGCTGGCCCGCTTCACGGAGGACGCGCAGGCGATGGCCCGCGCGGTGCGTTGGGGAGATGGCGACTATATCTCCCACAAGATCGGGCGGGGCCGCGCCGTCCGCCGCAGCCTGATCGAGTTGAACCAGGCCTGATCCGCCTTGCCCTAGCCGGCCCCACTCCTATTTCGGGCGGGTGTCCAGACGCAGGCACATATTCAGCGGGCCGGCAGCGGACCCGCCGATCGACGGGGATGCCGGGCCATCGGTGCCGGTCTGCCCGCTCTGTGGCCGGCCGATTCCGCCGGGCGCCAAATCCTCGCTGCACCATCTGGTGCCCAAGCTGAAAGGCGGCGCCCGTCTCGGCACTGTCCGCCTCCACCACATCTGCCACGCCGCGATCCACGCCCGCTACACCGAGGCCGAGATCGCCCGCCACCTCGCCGACCCGGCCGCCCTCCGTGCCGACCCCGAGCTGGCCCGCTTCGTCGCCTGGGTCCGCACCAAGCCCGATGACTTCCACGCCCCGACCCGCCGCACCCGGGGCCGCACGGCGAAGTGGACATAGTGATGAACCCGCATCCTGCTCTTCTCCCCTCTCCCGCTGGGCCTTGAGAGCATGTCATGGCAGGCATCGCTGAACGGCCCTCAAGACTAGCCCTTTTTAGCTCCATTCACCCTTCTCCTGGAACCACCACCCCACCCAACGCTCTATCACTTAGCGCCCCGTGTGCGCGGGAGAGAACCATGCCGGCGCCGATCAAGCGGGAACACCATTTCGGCTTCTTCTACATCCTGGCCGCCTTCCTCGCCCTCATGGTCGTGCAGGACTACCTCGGCGGCCTCGGCAACGTGCAGGCCCTGCCCTACAGCCAGTTCCAGGACATGTTGCACGCCGGCAAACTCGAGGACCTGGTGGTCGGTCCGGA
>CAXSEK010000078.1:4866-9095 GCA_964235625.1 uncultured Acetobacteraceae bacterium | reverse complement strand
GTCCCGGGGGCGCCGCGCGGGCCCGAGCCGTTCACGATGCCCGACCACTGCCCGGTGTGCGGCAGCCTGGCGGTGCGGGCGGCGGGCGAGGTGGTGCGGCGCTGCACCGGCGGGCTGACCTGCCCGGCGCAGACGATCGAGCGGCTGGTGCATTTCGTCAGCCGCGGCGCGTTCGACATCGAGCATCTGGGCGAGCAGACGATCCGGGCATTCCACGCGGACGGGCTGATCGACACGCCGGCCGACATCTTTCGTCTGCACGCGCACGAGGCGGCGCTGACCGAACGGGAGGGCTGGGGGAAATCCAGCGTCGCGAACCTGCTGCGGTCGATCGAGGCGCGGCGGACGATCGGCCTGCCCCGGTTCATCTACGCGCTCGGCATAAGGCGGATCGGCGAGACCAACGGCAAGCTGCTGGCGCGGCATTACGGCACGCTGGCCAACTGGCGCGAGCAGATGCTGGCGGCGACGGAGGTAGGGTCCGAGGCGCGGCTGGCGCTGGGCAGCATCATGCGGATGGGCCAGGCGACCGCGGACGAGCTGGTGGGGTTCTTCAGCGAGGCGCGCAACCGGGCGGTGCTGGACGACCTGGCCGGACAGCTGGCGGTGCAGGAGGAGGTGGCCGCCGGGTCCGGCCCGCTCTCGGGCAAGGTGATCGTGTTCACCGGCGGGCTGGAGACGATGACCCGGCCGGAGGCGAAGGCGCGGGCGGAGGCGCTGGGGGCGCGGGTGACGGACAGCGTGTCCAAGAAGACGGACCTGGTGGTGCTGGGGACCGACGCCGGGTCGAAGGCGAAGAAGGCGGCGGAGCTGGGGGTGCGGACGGTGGACGAGGCTGGGTGGCGGGGGATCGCTGGGCTGGAGTGAGATAAAGTTTGGGCTGGCCCGGGAATATCCTCCTGCCTCGCGCGTTCATGGGGTGACACGCCGATACACCCTGCAAAGGATCCCTGAATGAAGCGACTTCTCGCCCTGTCCACGACGGCCGCCATTGCGTTGTCGACCGCGGCCTACGCTGCGACGCCCGAGCGGCTCCGCGGCACGGTCACGGCCGCGACGGCGGACAGCGTGACCATCCACACGGCCGACAAGGACGTGACGGTCGGGCTGACGCCGACCACGCGCTACACGAAAGTGGTGAAGTCCTCGCTGACCAACCTCGACAAGGACAGCTACATCGGGACCGCGACCAAGGAAGTCGGTGGCAAGCTGATCGCGCTCGAGGTGCTGATCTTCCCGCCGGCGATGAAGGGTGCGGGCGAGGGGCATTATGGCTGGGACCGCATCCCGGACACGACGCTGTCCGGCAGCAGCGGCGCCACAAGCAGCACCATGACGAACGGCACGGTCTCGGCCGTGCAGTCCAACGGCGCCGCGGCCAACAGCACCATGACGAACGGCACCGTGCAGTCCGCGGACGCCAAGGGCGGCGCCAAGCAGATCTCCGTCACCTACAAGGGCGGCGAGCAGACCATCCTGGTGCCGCCGACGGCGCCGATCGTCACGTTCGAGCCGAACACGGTCGCCGACGTGGTCGCCGGCAAGGTGGTGTTCATCAACGCCAGCAACGACGACGGCAAGCTGACCGCCAACAGCGTGGCCGTCGGCACCCCGGGCGCACCGCCCCCGATGTGACCGGCAGGCCATTGGAGACACCGTGATGCAAGCGAGCAGCGGCGCCCACGCGGCGCACCGTCCGGCGCACCCTGGGCCCATCCGGGTCATGCATTGGGTGGGTGCCGCTGCGATCCTGTGCATGATCTTCAGTGGCCTGACGATCTACAACGCCTCACCGAGCCTGCCCTTCAGCTTCCCCTCCTGGCTCATGCTGGGCGGGTGGCTGGCGGGCGGCATCGCCTGGCATCTCTCGGCCATGTGGGTGCTGTTCGTGGACGGGTTGGCCTACCTGGCCTACGGCTTCGCCACCGGCCACTTCCGGCGGCATATCGGCCTGCCACGGCCCGGCGCCGTTGTCCGGGATACCTTGGCGGCGCTGAAAGGCAGGCTCGGGCATCGCACGGGGCACTATAACGCGGTGCAGCGTGCCCTGTATGCCGGCGTGCTGGCAGCAATCTGCCTCGCCGTGGCCACGGGGCTCTCGCTCTGGAAGCCGGTGCAACTCTTCTGGCTGTCCGCCCTGTTCGGCGGATACCCGCTGGCGCGCAACATCCATCTGGCCTGCATGCTCGCCATCAGCGCCTTCGTCGTGCTGCACGTCGTGCTGGTTGCGCTGTACCCGCGCACGCTCCTCTCCATGGTGGTGCCCGTCGAAGCCGAGCCGGAGGAAGCCGGGCGATGACCCGGCACGCCAATGCCGTGAAGTCGGCGGTCACCGCCGACGAGATCCGGCCGGAGCTGGCGCGGATCGGCCGCCGCAACGCCCTGCTCCGCGGCTTGTCGCTCGGCAGCCTCGGCCTGCTGACCGGGTGCGACCTCGGCACCCATACCGGCATCGACGGCGCGCTGTGGGCCATGCTGCGCTTCAACGACCGGGTCCAGGCGGCCCTGTTCTCCCGCACCAGGCTGGCGCAAACCTTTCCGCTGTCCGACGTCACTCAGCCGTTCCGCTTCAATGCCTTCTACGAGGAGTGGCAGGTAAGGGAGGTGCCGGACGATTGGGCCCTGGCGGTGGCGGGCCAGATGGCAGACAAATCATCCTGGACGCTCGACCGGTTGCGGGCGTTGACGCAGGCCGACCAGGTGACCCGGCATATCTGCATCGAGGGTTGGAGCCAGATCGGTCACTGGTCCGGACCGAAGCTGAGCGACGTGCTGACCCGGGCGGGGGCGGACCTCACCGCCAAATACGTGGGCTTCACCTGTTTCGACGGCTACTCCACCAGCCTCGACATGGCTACCGCCCTGCATCCGCAGACGATCCTGGCGCTCGATTTCCTTGGCAAGCCGTTGGAGCCCGAATGGGGGGCGCCCGTGCGGCTGCGGGTCCCGGTCAAGCTCGGCTTCAAGAGTGCCAAGAACCTGCAGGCCATCTCCGTGGGGAACAGCAACCCGGGCGGCTTTTGGGAGAAGCAGGGCTACAACTGGTTCTCGGGCATGTAAGGGGTGGACCTCGCCAGCATCGAGGCCGCGATCCCTGCGCTGCGGCGCTATGCCTGGTTCCTGCTGCGTGACGGACCCGAGGCGGACGACCTGGTGCAGGACTGCCTGGTTCGCGCGCTGGATTGCCGGGACAAGTGGCGCGGCGGCAACGTGCGGGCCTGGCTGTTCGGCATCATGCACAACCTGCATGTCAGCCGATGGCGCCGCATGCGCCTGCGCCGGATGGCGCCGCTGTCGGAGCTGGACAGCCTCAGCGTCGCACCGCAACAGCCGATACGAGCGGAGTTGCGCGCCGTGCTGGAGTCTGTTGCGGCGCTGCCGGAGCCGCTGCGCCAGGTGCCGTTGCTGGTCTGCGTAGAGGAGCTGGACTACGCGGCCGTGGCCGACGTGCTGGGTATCCCTATCGGCACGGTCATGTCGCGCCTGAGCCGCGCCCGGGAGCGGGTTCGCCGGCCAGCGGTGGCCGCCCCGGCGCTCAGGAGGGTGAAGTGAGCGGGCGGCCGATCGGGGAGGCGGAACTGCACGCCTATGTCGATGCCCGGCTGGACCCGGCGCGCCTGGCGGAAATCGGACGCTACCTCAAGGCCAATCCCGAGGAGGCAGCGCGGGTCGCAGATTGGGCCGCATCGACGGGCCTGTTGCGCGAGGCGCTCGCCGGGCTTGGCCAAGCCCCCGTCCCGGCGCGGCTGGATGTGCACCGCATGGCCGCCGAACGGGCGGCGCGGCGCTGGGGATTGCGGCGCGTCGCGGCGGTCGCTGCCATCGGGTTGGGTCTGGGCGGGGCGGGCGGCTGGCTGGCCCGGGGGTCCGACCGGCCGACCGGGGTCGCCGCGATCGCGCGGGAGGCTGCGGTGGCGCACGGGGCGTTCGCCGGCGCGCCTATGCAGGCGGGTGATTGGGCCGATCCGCGCTACACCGAACGGCTGACGGCGCCGGACCTTTCGGCGTCGGGATACGCGCTGCGGCAACGCCAGGTAGTGGCGACGGAGGAGGGGGCGGGATCCATCTTCGTATACCAGGATTCCGGCGGCAACCGGATCAGCGTGTTCGTACGGCCGATGCACCAGGCGGGCATGACGGCGCCGATGCAACCGGTGCACGACGCGCAGGGCTGGGCCTGGGCCGCGAACGGGTTGGGGGTCGGCCTGATCTCCTCCGCCCCGATGCCC
>CAXSEK010000078.1:0-4766 GCA_964235625.1 uncultured Acetobacteraceae bacterium | reverse complement strand
GGCCTGGGCCGCGAACGGGTTGGGGGTCGGCCTGATCTCCTCCGCCCCGATGCCCTCGTTGCTCGGCATCGCGGATGAGGTGCGGCGGCAGTTCCGGTCCTGAGAGCCCATTGCGTAATGCTACTGCGGCGGCCGTCTGACCCGTCTTTCGACTCGCTGCAGCGCATTTCGAAATGGGCTCTGCGGCCTCGCCGTCTTGGGCGCGAGATCTTGCGCCGTGCGCGATTTGAGGCGACATGGCTGAAACGCCGGACGTAAGATCGGGAGCGTCCCGGCCCGTTGCGGCAGCGGGATCAGGTCGATGCGAAAGCTTAGATTGACGGCACGTTCGGTGTGGGCTCGACACGGTCTGCTTCTGGCGACGATCTGCATGGTGAGCGGGTGCCAGGGCGTGCCGACGCCGGCAGCACCGGGGCCGGAGCCGGTCGCGGTCAACGGCGTCGGTTACCTGGTGCTGAACGCGCCCATAACGGTGAGCAGCCGGGACTTGTTCATTACGGATGTTGACAAGCTGAGAGCGGTCGGGGCGCGGGAGATCCATCTCGGGATCAACTCGCCCGGCGGCGACATCGACGCGGCGCAGGCGATCGTGCGTTACATGGAGCGGACGCACGACCGGGACGGGTTGGTGTTCAAGGCCTATAACATGGGGCTGGTCGCTTCGGCGGCGACATACGTGTTCCTGAACGCGCAGGAGCGCTACTCCAGCCCGCGGGGGGCATTCCTGTTCCATGCCGCGACGGCGACCTCGACCGGGCCGATCGGGGCAGAGGGCCTGCGGGCAGCGGCGGAGCGGCTGGATGCGTACGAGCGCGTTGTGAGGGCGACGATGAAGGAGCGGACGCACCTGACGGACGACGAGGCGCAGACCTACGTACGCCGTACGGTGGTGCTGAACTCCGACGACGCGCGCAAGGATGGAATCGTGGACGGGATCGAGACATTCTCGGTCGCGCAGGGCGCGCGGACCTGGGTGATCGCGGTCCGGCCGGCGACGCCGCGGCGTCCGGTGCAGCCGCCCGCTTCCGCCGCGACGAGCGGGTGAGCCGGGGCGGCTATCGCGCCCATTTCCGAGGTTTGGGGGTTGCGGCTAAGGTCCGCGCCGGATCGATCTCTGGGAGAGAACACATGTTTCGACGGATGATGCTGGCAACGGCCGGCGCGATGGCGCTCGCGTTGGCGGGCGGGGCGGCACAGGCGCAGACCAAGATCGCGTCGGCCGGGCCGATGACGGGGCAGTATGCCGCGTTCGGAGCGCAGTTGAAGAATGGCGCCGAACAGGCGGTGGCCGACCTCAACAAGGCGGGCGGCGTGCTGGGCCAGCAGTTGCAGTTGGCGATCGGCGACGACGCCTGCGACCCGCGCCAGGCGGTGTCGGTCGCGAACCAGTTCGCGGGCCAGGGCGACAAGCTCGTCGTGGGGCATTTCTGCTCCGGCAGCTCGATCCCGGCGAGCAAGGTGTATGGCGAGGAAGGGATCCTGGAGATCACCCCGGCATCGACCAACCCGGATTTCACGGACAAGGGCGGCTGGAACACGTTCCGTCTCTGCGGGCGCGATGACCAGCAGGGCCAGGTGGCGGGCGACTACATCGCGGCGCATTTCAAGGACGCCAAGATCGCCGTGCTGAATGACAATACGGCCTACGGCAAGGGCCTGGCGGACGAGACGAAGAAGGAGATGGCGGCCAAGGGTGTCACGCCGGTGCTGGACACCGCCTACACGCCCGGGGAGAAGGATTACTCGGCGCTGGTGAGCCGGATGAAAGCGGCGGGGATCCAGGTGATCTATGTCGGCGGCTACCACACCGAAGCTGGGCTGATCATCCGCCAAGCCAAGGAGCAGGGCATGGCTCCCACGATGATCAGCGGCGATGCGCTGGTGACCAAGGAGTTCTGGCAGATCTCGGGACCCGCCGGCGAGGGCACGCTCATGACGTTCGCGCCTGATCTGGAGAAGCGGCCAGGGGCGGCAGCGGTGGTGAAGGCGTTCAAGGACAAGGGCATCGATCCGGAGGGCTACACGCTCTACAGCTACGCCTCGGTGCAGATCTGGGCCGAGGCGGCGGCGAAGGCCGGCACGGTCGATCCGCGGAAGGTCGCAGCGGTGCTGAAGAGCGACGGGCCGTGGCAGAGCATCATCGGACCGATCACGTTCGACAAGAAGGGTGACGTCGAGGGCCCGAGCTACGTGTTCTACGTCTGGAAAGACGGGAATTACGGGGAGATGTGAAAACGAAACGGGCGCCCCGGTGAGGCGCCCGTTCTTCTCCGATCCTTCCTCCCTGAACGGGAGAAGAATTTGGCCTACGACTTGTCGAATGCGTTCCGCGCGGTGTCCTTGACGCCGCCGACGGTGTTCTCGACCTTGCCGGCCGCCTTGTCGGCCTTGCCTTCGGCCTCGAGCTTGGTGTCGCCCGTGACCTTGCCGGCGCCTTCCTTGATCGCGCCCTTGGCCTGGTCGAGCGCACCCTTGATCCGATCATTGTCCATGGTGGTCCTCCAAGACGGCTTCATGCCGTGTGGGGATCAACGAGCGATGGCGCGGCCGGTTCCGGGGCAGCCCACGAGCCGGCATTCGGCTCATCCCGCTTGCCGCAGGCCGGCGCCGGCCGGGAACCCCGATGCGGGCGCCTTGGGCACGTAGCGGGTCGGCGGGCGGTGGCGAGCGCCCGCGGCGTGCGCTGCGTCAGCGCGATGGCGCATGCCAGGTCCAGCGCGGTGACACCGGCGACCAGGATCGTAGCCACCGCCGCGGCGCCCCGGTGGCGGTTGCGCGGCCCGAGGGCGCTGGCGAGCACGGCCAGGTCCATGACATCGCCCGCAACGCGGGACCAGGGGCCGAGCGGGGAGTCGGGCTTGCCCATGATGGCGGCACCGGCGATCACCTCGCGCAGGCCAAAGCCACGCACCAGCGCGGCTCCGCCGGGCAGACCGAGGTTGCGGGACATGGCCGAGGGGACGGCCAACTCCAGCGCCCCGAGCGCGAAGCTGAACCACGCCAGGAGGCGTGCCTGATCGATGGCGTTCACGCGGCCTGCTCCTTCGGCAGCAGCCACGCGAGCGACCGGGCCAGTGCGCCCGCCGCGTCGCCCTCGATCAGCAGGCCGTGAGCGAACACCAGGCGGTCGGGATGCAGGGCGACGAGGCGGGCCGCGGCCTGCTGCGCCCGCTGTCCGCCGGCACGGACGATCGCGCGCAGATGGGCCGGCGCGCGGCCGTTCGGCGCGCTGTTGCCGGCCAGCCGTGCCAGCGGGCGCAGCAGGGCGGGGAGGCGCTGCGGCTCAAAATTCTGCACCAGGTCGGCCAGCACCAGGGTGCGGGAGGGCTGATGGAACACGCCGATCTCGGTGAAGCCGAGGGCACCCGGCACGGGGATCAGGTCCAGCGTGCCCGGCCACGGGCTGGGTTCGTCGCCGGACAGTTCATGGTCGATGCGCATCCCCGCCTTGCGGACCTGGTCGCGGTTGGCCAGTCCGGGGGCGGCCCAAGTCCGCGCCTCCGGGTAGCAGCGCTGCCATTCGGGCGCATACATCCAGTGGGCCAGGTTGGGTGCCAGGATCGCACGCACCGGGCCCACCCGGTCCAGCTCCGCACGCAAGCCGGGGGTGGAGCGGGTGGGCGAGTGCAGCAGCAGACTGCCATCCGGCAACCGGATCACCGTCATCCGCAGCGGTGCCACCCCGTGCAGGGGGCCGCTATCGACCGTCCAGATATCCCCGGCAAGCGGCTTGAGCGTGTCGACCGGGTCATAGGTCACCGGCAGGGCGGTGCCGGTGAGCTGCTCGCGCAGGGCGGCGTCCGCCACGGCGACCGCGGTGACGCCGGCCGCGAACAGCAGCGTGCCGCCGACGGGGCGGCGCCGGGTCGCGACGATGCCGGCGACCGCGACGGCTCCGCCCACGGCGAAATCGAACTTGCTGAGCTTGGGCATGGGACCTCCGAGAGATGAAGGCCCAAGCGCGCGGGTGGGAGCGGCGTTGCCTGGCTCGGGTCACGAAAGACGACATGGAGGCTGGCTGGCGTTGCACCGGCCGGCGCCTTGAGCCGTTAGCTCCCCATGAAACCCGTTCTCGGCATCCTGGCAGCCGTCCTCCTCCTGTTCGTGTTGCAGGACGCGTTCGAGGTGATGCTGCTGCCCCGGCGCATCCGACGCCGCTGGCGTTTCATGCGGGGCTATTTCCAGGCCAGCTGGGCGGTCTGGGCCGCGGCGAGCCGGCAGGTGGCCGATCCGGCGCGGCGGGAACATCTGCTGGCGCTGTATGGGCCGCTCTCGATGCTGCTGCTGTTCGGCATCTGGGCGACGACGCTGATCAACTGCTTCGGCGCGATCATGTGGACGCTCCAACCGCCGGCCGGGCAAGGCGGCGGTTCCCGGCTGTCCGAGCAGATCTACATGAGCGGCGTCACTTTCTTCACCCTGGGCTACGGCGACGTGGTGCCGCATTCCGCCGCCGCCCGCCTGGCGTCCGTGGTGGAGGCGGGGGTGGGCATCGGCTTCATCGCCATCGTCATCGGCTACCTTCCCGTGCTGTATCAGCTGTTCTCGCGGCGCGAGGCGCACGTGATCCAGCTCGACGGCCGCGCCGGATCGCCGCCGACCGCCTGCACGATGCTGTGCCGCCACGCCGAGGCCGGCGGCATGACCAAGCTCGATGAGCTGTTGCGCGAGTGGGAGGTGTGGGGGTCGGACTTGCTCGAGAGCCACCTGTCCTATCCCATGCTGGTGTATTACCGCTCGCAACACGATAACCAGTCGTGGCTGCC
>CAXSEK010000077.1:0-9320 GCA_964235625.1 uncultured Acetobacteraceae bacterium | reverse complement strand
CCCACCATCCCGGTGAGCCCGAGAGCGGCGCAGAGCACGGCGAGTGCGAAGGCCCGCCCGATGCGCCGCAGGGTGCCGGCGGCGGGCTCGCCCAACTTGCGATGGCCGATGAACAGCACGGGGTAGTCCACCGTCACGCCGAGCATCGTCATGCCGAAGCCGAGCGCCACGCCGTGCACGTAGCCGAACACGGCGGCGGTCACAAGGGCGGCCGCGGCGATGCTCAGCAGCAGCGGCACCGCGATCGCCGCCAGCACCGCCAGCGAGCGGAAGCGCCAGAGCAGCAGCGCCGTCACCAGCACGCCCGAGGCGATCGAGCAGAGCCGCACGTCCGACCGGATACCGGCCGCCGCCTCCCGCGCGAACACGGCGGGGCCGGAGGCGAGCAGGCGGGCGCCGCCGGGCTTGGCGGCGGCGAAGGCGGCCTGGATCGCGGCATCCGCGCCGTCCTGGGCGCCGATATCCATGCCGGGCGCTTTTGTCTGCAGCAGCAGCAGCGCGCGGTCCCGCTCCGGCGCGAACCATACGCCGTGGATCGAGCGGATGTTGGAGGAGGCGATCCAGGCGGGCGCCATGGCGAGCAACGCGCCGGTCGGGTCCGGTAGGCCGAACTGGACGGCGAGCGGGGAGGCGGAGGATTGCAGCTGGGCGAGCAGGCGCTGGAAGTCGGCGTGCAGGGCTTCGATGGTGAAGGCCGTGGCCGTGGTAGCCGGGGACAGCAGGTAGCGGTGCGCGGCGAGCACCTGCTCGTCCGGCCCGTCCAGCGTGTGCTGGCCGTTGCTGACCAGGGTGAACTGGCCATCATGGTCGAGCGTGCCTGCCATGGCGGTGCTGATGCGGGCGAGTTCGGCCGGTGGTGCGCCCTCGATCCCGACGAGGATCAGGCTGGATGCGGCACCGCCCTGCACCTGCTGCAGCATGAAGCGGCTGGCTTCGGTCCGCCCCGCCGGCAGGAAGGCGGTCATGTCGGTCCGGACGTCGACGATGCGGAAGGCGAGGGCGGTGATGCCGGCGGCGATCAGGACGGCAAGGAGGAGGTTCAGGCGGGGCAACGCTTGCCTTCCCCCTCTCCCGTCCTTCACGGGAGAGGGTCGGGGTGAGGGCCTGCTGCGCACGTACGATCCAGTTGTCATGGGATCCCAAGCACCCTCACCCCGGCTCTCTCCCAGAAGAGGGAGAGGGAGACTTCAGCTCCATCGTCAAGGCTGTGGTGTGACCGTTAGCGTGTCCGTGTCCCCGCCGACGGACACCGTCTCGATCGTGCGGAGGTCGCTGCTGCCGCTAAGCCGCACGTCTTTCACCATCTTCGCCAAGGCCGGGTCCCGCGGCAGCAGCGTGATCTGCCAGTCGGCCAGCGTCCCGGTTCCGGAGACGTCGAAGCTGCGGCGCAGCAACGCGAGGTTGCCGGACAGGGCGCCGCGGATGGTGTCGACCAGGGCGCGCAGGCCGGGTTGGTTGCCGATCTCCAGCACGCGGGGCGGGTCGTTGCCGGCGTTGACGACGATCTGGTCGCCGTCCACCACGAAGCTCTCGGCCTGCGGGGCCGTGGTGACCATCTCCAGGTGGTCGGGCCGGCGGAACACCAGGTGGCCTTCGCCGTGCAGGGGTGCGCTGAGCGCGACGAAGGTTTTGTCCTCGACGAAGCTGGCCCGGCGTTCCGGCACCTGGGCCAGGCGCGCCATCACCTCATCCAGCGGCAGTGCCGCGCCCTGCGCCCAGCTTGGCACCGAGCCGGGGCCGGCCAGCAGGGCGAGCAGGAGCAGGCACCGAACGGTCTTGGGTCGAGACATGGCAGGCGCGTTCCCAGAAGGGGTAGAAGTTGAACCAGTTGAACGGGTGGGCGCGGCACGCACCCTCCAGCCAGTTCGCGTAACGCGACACTACGTTCAGAAGGTCCGCCTGCCGGGTCGGGCGCCGCAAGGCGATGCGCTCGGCGAAGGGCTGGAAGGTGACGGTGTAGTGCCGCCGGCCGGTGCGGACGCCGCTGAACAGCAGCACCGGCGCCGCCAGGCTGGCCGCGAGCACGAAGGGGCCTGTAGGGAAGGAGGCGGCGCGGCCGAAGAACGGCACCGACACCTGCTTGGCGCCGGCGGGCGCACGGTCCGCCAATACGCCCACGATCGCGCCGGCGGCGACGGCATCGTGCGCGCACAGCATGGATTGCACGTCCCCGATGCTGATCACGTCGCGGGCCAGCGCCGGGTCCAGCGCCTCCATGGTGCGGGTGAAGGCGCCGGCGTTCTCCCGGTGCATCAGCATGCGGACCGGGACGGGGCAGCGTTCGGCGAGCCCACGCAGCACGGCGAAGCTGCCGAGATGGGCGCCGAGCAGGATGCAGCCACGCCCGGCCGCGACCGCTGCCTCCACGTGCTCCAGCCCGTCGACCTGCAGCGTGATGGCGCCGGCGGGCCGGGTCAGCAGCAGGGTGCGGTCCAGGATGGCGCAGGCGAAGACGTGGATGTGGCGCAGCACGTGCCAGGGGCGCACCGGGTGGCCGAGGGCGAGGCCGAGATACTCGCGCGAGGCGGCGCGCGCCTTGGGCGAGAACAGGAAGAACCAGGCGCTGATGCCGGGCAGCACGATCCCCGTCGCGAACCCGCCGACATGGCGCAGCAGCCAGATCATCAATCGCACCAGCCAGCCGGCGCCGCGCTCGGGCGCGTTGGACCAGGTGGTCATGCGGCGACGGTGCCGTGCAGCACGGGTTGGCCGGCGGCGAAGCAGGCGAAGGCGATGCAGCCCTGCGGGTCCGGGCGTGACCGGATCTCGACCTCGGTGCCTGGGCCGACGGGAGCGGTGAACTTGGCGGTGACGAGTGTCGCGCCCCGGGGGAGCTGGGCGAGCACCTGATCCAGCAGCACGACGCCGGGCACGACGGGGCGGCCGGGAAAGTGGCCGGGGAGGCTGGGGTGGTCGGCACCGATGGTGAAGCGGCCGAGGGGGGTCATGCGCGCGCACCCGTGGCGGCGATGGCCTCGCGCAGCGTTGCCGCGGCCAGCTTGCCGAGTTCGTTGCGCGGCAGGCAGTCCACGTGGACGATGCGGCGGGGCAAGAAGAGCGGGTCGATCCGTCCGCGCAGGGCGGCCAGGATCGACTGGGCGGAGGCGCCGGGCGCCACCACCAGCGCCGTCATGCGGGCATGGGCGCCGTGATCCTCGGCCGCGGGGGGGACGAAGACGCCGTCCTGCACGCCGGCCACCGCCGCCAACTCGCGGTTCAACCCGGCGAGGGACGCGCGGCGGCCACCGAGCTTGACCAGGTCACTCCGCCGCCCGAGCAGGCGGAACCCGCCGCCCTCCAGCAGCTCGACCGAATCGTCCAGCACGGTGTCCGTCGCATGGGGGGCCCGCACGAGCAGGGCGTCATCGGCGAGGCATAGCTCGATTCCGGGGTAGGGCGTCCACTCCGCGCCCGCCGTGGTCCGCCGCCGGGCGATGGAGCCGACCTCGGTCGCGCCGAAGATCTCGTCCACCTCGGTGGCCCAGAGACGCTCCGCACGATCCGCCATCGCCGGGTCGAGCGGGGCGGTGGCCGAGACGATGCGTTGCAGGGCCGGCAGGTCGGTGCCGTCCGCAAGCAGCGTGCGGAGCTGCAAGGGGGTTGTGACCAGCATCCGCCCGGCCGGCACGCCCTGCAGCGCGGCGCGGATATCGGCGGGGTAGAAGGCCGGCCCGCACCAGGACGAAACCGGGGCATGCAGCGGCAGCAGCACCGTGGTCTCGAACCCGTACATGTGCTGCGGCGGCACGGTGCCCACCACCGTGATAGGGGCTGCCTGATCCAGCGCGAAGGCCTGCCCGCCATCCCGGCTGCGGGCGGCCAGGGCACCCCACTGCTTCGTGTGCGCCACCGGGTCGGCCGTGCTGCCCGAGGTGAACACCACGGCGGCGAGTTGGCTGGTGGGGACAAGCGGACTGGCCGCGCTGTCCTTGCCCGGCGGCGGGACGTCCACCACGGGAAACGGGAGGCTGCCCGCGGCATCGCTCAGCGCGACCGCGTCCGGGTAGGCCGTGGCCAGCCCGGCCAGGCGGTGCGGCGAGCGGTCGCTGGTCAGCAGGCTCGGCTGCCCACGCAGCAGCGCCGCGGCGAACCCGACCGCGAAGGCGTAGCGCCCGGCGCACAGATTCACGGCGTGGCTTGCGGCCGGTAACCGCGCGGCCAGCCGCAACGCATCCGCCGCGAATACCCCGGCCGTTACGTCCCGCCCGGGGAGGCGGAACAGGATGGCGGAGGCAGGCCGGTCGGTAAGGGCAACCCTGCTCACGTCCTGCCCACGCTCACTTCGTCCGGTGGGTGCCGATGTGGCCGGCCAGGGCGCGCAAGCTCCCGAAGATGGCCCGGTTGGCCTCATCATCCGATTTCAGCTCCAGCCCGTATTCGCGTGAGATGGCGAGTGCCAGTTCAAGCGCATCGATGGAATCGAGGCCTAGTCCCTCGCCGAACAGGGTCGCCTCGGGCTCAATCTCCACGGCGGCGATCTCGAGGTGCAAGGATTTGACGATGAGGCCGGCCAACTCCGCCTCGAAGGCAGTTTGGACGGTGGCGGCGGTGGGATTAATCTCGGTCAGGGTGTTCACGATCGTTTCCGTTGGTACAAACTATCGTGCGGCATGCGCACGGGCAAACGCTTCGGCGACGTTGGGTCGAATAATATGAACGGCGCGTTACGGCGATTTGTGGTTTCGGTGATATTGCCGGTCGGTTGGGCGGCTGTCGTGACCGCGCCCTTTGTAACCCATGCGGCTTTGGCGACGGGGCGGTTCACCGGCGCCGCGACCCTGCTCGGCGCGGTCGAGGTGGCGTTGCTCGGCACCATGGCGGTGCGCACGCTGCGCGGCTGGCGGCTGGCCGCCGGCGCATGCGGCGTGGCCGTGCTGTTGGCGTTGCTCGGGGCCCGCCTGCTCCGCCCGGGCTGGGCCGGAGCCGCCGGCCTGATCGCCGCCTCCGGATCGTCGCACGCCTTCATCTACGGCTCGCTCCTTCTCCTGTTCGGCCGCAGCCTGCTTGCCGGCCGCACCGACCTGATCACGGGGCTCGCGACCCGGCTGCGCGGCTCGCTCGACCCGGCGATGCTGACCTACACGCGAACTGTGACGAAGGCGTGGTGCGTCTTCTTCGCGCTCCAACTCGTCACCTCAGTGATGTTGCTGGCCTTGGCACCCCACCGGGTCTGGTCGCTGTTCGTCAACGTGCTGGACGGGCCGTCCGTCGTGGTGATGTTCGCGGGCGAATACGCCATCCGGCGGTGGCGCTTTCGCGGGTATCGGCACATCTCCCCGATCGAGACGGTCCGGACCTTCGCGCGCAGCCGTGCCACCGGGTCCTGACGCCCAGCACCCTGGTCCCTGGCGGCCGCCGCTGGCCGTGCGGCTGTCGGCCGGGCTGCACGGGACGGCGGCGGCGATCCTGGCGCTGCATCCGGCGTGGTGGCCGGGGCTGCTCGGCGCGGTCGCGGGCAACCACCTGGCGCTGGCCGCGGCGGGCGCGTGGCCGCAAAGCCAGTTGCTCGGCGTCACGCTGCATCGCCTGAAGCAGCCCGGCCGCAGCGTCGCCCTCACCTTCGACGATGGCCCCGACCCGGCGGTGACGCCCCTCGTGCTGGACCTGCTGGCTGAGGCCGGGGCGACGGCCAGCTTCTTCTGCATCGGCCAGCGCGCCATCCGCCATCCGGCCCTGCTGCGGCGGATCGTCGTGGAGGGCCACTCGGTGGAGAACCACTCGCACACCCACCCTGCCTATTTCGCAGCGCTGGCCGGCCCCGCCCTGCGGGGGCAAGTCCAGGCCGCGCAAGCCGCCCTGGCCGCCATCACGGGTGTGGCGCCGCGCTGGTTCCGCGCGCCCATGGGTATCCGCAGCCCGCTGCTGGACCCGGTGCTGCACCGCGCGGGGCTGGGGCTCGCCAGCTGGACCAGGCGTGGCTACGACACGCGGTGCCGCGTTCCGGCTGCCGTGCTGTCCCGCCTGACGGGCCGCCTCGCGCCCGGCGACGTGTTGCTGCTGCATGATGGCAACTGCGCCCGGACCGCCGCTGGGACGCCCGTGGTGCTGGATGTCCTGCCGCGCCTGCTGGCCCGGCTGCGGGACGGCGGGCTAGCCGCGACCGCCCTCAGCCCCGCGCCCGCCGCCACGCCAGCAACGGCAGCCGCACCAGGAGGCCCAGCATCAGGCGAATGTGCATCCAGGTGAGCAGCACGTTGTCTCGCCCGTAGCGGAAATGGGTGACACCGCCCTCCGCCGCCGTCAGGTAGCGGACGGGGGCGGGCAGGTTCACCGGCCGTATGCCGGCCCAGCACAGCCGCACAGCCGCTTCCGCGTCGAAATCATAGCGCCGCATCCAGCGCTGCCGCTGCATGATCCGCAGCAGCGGCGCCACCGGGTAGACGCGGAAGCCGAACAGCGAGTCGCCCACGCCGGCCCCCAACGTCTCCAGCGCCACCCAGACGTTCGAGATTCGCCGGCCACCGACGCGCAGGGCAGGGGCGTCCGGCCCGAAGCGCGGCACGCCCAGGATCATCGCCGCCGGCTGCGCGCGGGAGGCGGCGGCGAACGCGCCGATCATGTCCGCCGGGTGCTGCCCATCCGCGTCCATGGTGATGGCGTGGGTGAAGCCCTCGGCCGCGGCCGCGCGTAACCCCTGCAGGATGGCCGCTCCCTTGCCGCCGTTGCGCGGAAGGTCCAGCACGCGCAGCCCGGGGTGTGGCGGCAGGTCGGCCAGCGCCGCGGCCGACCCGTCCGTGCTGCCGTCCAGCACCACGAACACGTCCGGCCAGGCTGCGCACGCCTCCCGCACCGTGCGCAGCAGCACCGGCCCCGTGTTGAACGACGGCATCAGCACGGCATGTTTCACGGCCGGGCGAGTTCCGCCCGGAAATACGCCTCGAGCCGCTGCGAGAACCGCTCGGCCGGGCCCTCGACCGTGAAACGCTGCCCGAGCCGGGCGCGGTAGACCAGCGGGAAGTCGGGCCGGCGCCACAGCGGCCATCCCTTGCTTATATAAGGGGAGGAGGCGTGCAGGATCACCGTCTGCACCGGCGCACCGGCCTGCTTGGCCATCAGCGCGAACCCGGGCTTGAACGCGCCGACCGGAGGGGTACGGGTGCGGGTGCCCTCCGCGAAGATCAGCAGCTGGCTGCCGCCCCGCACGGCCAGCCCGGCACGGCGGATCAGCTTGAGCGGCGCGTCATTGCGGATGTAGCCGGCCAGCCGCGCGCCGGCGCCGAGCGCCGGATTGTCCCACAGCGACGCCTTGGTGATGCAGACGATCCGTGGCAGGCGGGAGGTGACGAGCAGCGCGTCCAGCAGGGTGGGATGGTTGGGCGCGATCACCAGCCGGGGCTCGTCGCGCAGCGCGTCGATCGCGGTCAGGTCGAACCGGGCGAGGCCGGTCACGCGCATCAACCCGAGCAGCATTCGGAAACTGCGCATGATCATGTACTGGCCGATCCGGATGGATGTCGCCCGCGGCAGCACGAGATACAGCGCGGTCGCCGGCAGGTTCCAGCCTAGGAACACGAGTCCGAACGCGGCCAGCACGCCGTAGAACGCGAAGGTCTGGTAGGCCCAGAGCAAGCACCCGCCCAGCCGGCGCCGGGCCGCATAGGCGGGTCGGGAAGCACCCATCGTCGTCATCGACCGTGTTTCATCCGGGGCGAGCGTAGCGTGGCATGGAGGTGGCGGTCTATTCCCGGCGGTCGATAGCCCTTGCAACTAGATCGTCTAAGATATATCTTGATGCTGTCGAAAGCAGAGGAGCACGACATGCATTCAGGACACCACGGACGGCATCGGCCGGATGACGGCCGGCATCATGGCCACGGCCATGGCGGCGAACGGTTCGCCCGCGGCGAGGCGCGGCACGGCTTCGGCCGCCACGGGGCGGAGCATTCCCATGGCGGGCGCCGGGGCGGGCGGATGTTCGACCATGGCGAGCTGCGCCTGGTCGTGCTGGCCCTGGTCGGCGAGCAGCCGCGCCACGGCTACGAGATCATCAAGGCGATCGAGGAACGGCTGGGCGGCGGCTACAGCCCGAGCCCCGGCGTGATCTACCCGACGCTGACCATGCTCGAGGAGCTAGGCCACGCGACGGTCGCCGAGGCCGGCGGCAAGAAGCAATACACCATAACCGAGGAAGGCCGTGGCTTCCTCGCCGCTAACCAGCCCGCGGTGGACGCGGCCCTGGCCCGGATGCGCGAGACGGGGGTCCGCACCGGCAGTGCCGGTGCGCCGCCGATCGTGCGCGCGATGGAGAACCTCAAGCTGGCGCTGCGCCTGCGGCTCGACGCCGGGCCACTGACAGAAGAGCAACTCCGCCGCGTCGCCGAGGCGCTGGATGCCGCGGCTGTCGCGGTGGAGCGCAGCTGATGCTGCGCTCTCACGCGGATCAGCGGCGTGGTGACCGACCATCTCAAGCGGTTCGCCTTCCGGGAGGAACTCGCGGTGGCTTCGGCTGAGGTGCCTGCCTCTCCCGCCGGCAAAGGGCGGGTGAGTGGCGCCGTATTTATTGCAGCCTGAGCCCCGAGAGCGGAGTGCCTGACCGGCGTCGCCGCTACCTCGTCGACACGAGCACCGTCGCGCTCCCCACGGCATGCAGCGTCGGGTGGTGTGGAGGTGACCTGGACCGGGATCGGCACCGGGGCTGCCTGGCAGGCGGCCAGCCCAGCGAGCGGCAGCAACAGGCGACGCAGCACGTTCAGGACCTGCCCGTGACCGGATGGGTCGGCTCGCGGTAGACGAAACCGCCGGTCAACCCGGGATAGCTGGCCAGGGCCGTGCCTGCCGCCGCGTCATCCCGGCTATATGCCTTCAAGTTGCCTTGGACCTTGTCCTGGTCGAGGACGACGGCCGGCAACGTGAGGCGCCGCCGGATCAACCATCCCGCATCGTCCGCTTCCGCCCCACCCCGCCCAGCCCGCGGCCCTTGCCGATCACGCCGTCCCCGAACCGTGCCCGCAGCGCGTCCACCGCCGCCTGCGCCGCGACCCGGCGGCCGGCATCCGGGTCGGCCAGGTCCCCCCGGTCCGCCTCCGTGCCCGGCAGCAGCGGGGAGGCGCCGATGCCGATCAGCCGGAATGCCGTGCCGTCCGCCTCCCGCAGCAGCAGCCCACGGGCGGCGGCGAACAGCACGTCCGGCAGGGTGGTCGGCCCCGGCAGGCGGGCGGCCCGGGTGCGAAGGGCGAACCGTGCGGTCTTGAGCTTCAGGACCACGCCGCCGGCGGCAAACTCCTTCTCGCGCAAGCGCCGGGCCAGTTTCGCGCAGAGGTGCCAGAGCGGCTGCTCCAGCTCCGGCACGGCCGCGAGGTCGGCGTCGAAGGTGGTCTCGG
>CAXSEK010000076.1:2214-9355 GCA_964235625.1 uncultured Acetobacteraceae bacterium | reverse complement strand
ACGGCGCATTTGCACCTTCTGGCGGCGCAAGGTGGGGAGGCGGCGAGTTTGCTCGAATGGCCGACACGCCAACTCGGTTTGTGGGCGGAGCTTTTCCCGGACGCACCGCGCTGCGTAGCGGGCTGGGTGGCCGTGCCGGAGGGTCCGGGGTGGGGGGTGAGCCCCGATCCGGACACCCTGCGCCGTTTCACGGTGTCGCAGCCGGTGTGAGGCGGGCGCTGACGCCCTCACCCGTCCTTAACGGGAATGCGCCACCGTGGATGAAAATGGCGGGTGTTCGGCAGCAGCGCTACGTCACCAACTCGGGAGCGGCGGTCCAGGCCGCGAGTGGGGTATCGTGCCCTTACGTCGACCGGACAGCCTGTTTGAAGACAGGCAAGAAGGTCACGAAGGAAGAGAGGAATAGGAGAAGAGAAGAAGGATTGTCTGGCATCAATGCTCGTCCTTGTCACCGTGTGCCGTTCCTTCTCCGTGTCCTCCTCCTCCGTGTTCTCCGTGACCTCTCTTTCTTGCTCTGGTCGGACCTGACTGCGGCGGCCCGGGTGATCGATCGTCCAGGTGACAATTTTCATAGGAGGGAAAAGCCAAATTCGATCGCCACGCGCCGGGGGAGTGGGCTTCGGGCGTCACCGCCGGGCCAGCACCTCCGCCGGGTGCGGTCCGAGGTCTTCGGCGCGCCATTGGCGTTGCAGCGTGAACAGTTCGATCAGTGCGGCGGTGTCGGTGTCCCGGCCCAGGCCGGCGGCGGCGAGCACTCTGCCGTCCTTGACGTAGTAGGCGAGGAAGTCGGGCTTGCTCAGGTCGCCATGCACGACGACGCTGTCCCATTCCTTCGCGTGACCGATATAGTCGAGGCGCTTCATGTATTGGATGGTCCAGAAGAACGGCACCGCATCGTAGGCTGTCGCTTGTCCCAGCATGTTGAGGGCGGCGACCCGGCCGTGCTGCTCCGCGACGCGCCAGTGCTCGACGCGGATGGGCTCGCCGCCGGTACCGCGGTGCGGAAAGCGGGCGATGTCGCCAGCGGCGTAGACACCATCCGCGGCGCGAAGCTGGGCGTCCACGGTGATGCCGCCGTCCTCGCCGCGCGGCAGGGCGCCGGCGTAGGCGGTGTCGGGCGTGACGCCGAAGCCGATGACGACGAGGTCGGCCGGGATGGCCTCGCCGGTGGCCAGGCGGACGCCGTCAAGCTCGATCGCGGTGATCTCGGCACCGAGGCGGAAGGCGACACCGTGCTGCTCGTGCAGGCCGACGAAGGCGCCGCCGATCTCGCGGCCGAGCTGCTTCTCGAAGGGGGCCCGTTCCTTGCCGACCACGGTGACGTCCAGGCCGCGTTCGCGCAGGCTGGCGGCGGCTTCCATGCCGATGAAGCTGGCGCCGAGGATCACGGCGCGTTTGCTGCGTTCGGCCTGCCGCAGGATGGCGTCGGCATCGGCGCGGCTGCGCAGGGTGAACACGTGGCCGAGCCCTGCGCCGGGCAGGTCCGGCCGGGTGGGCGTGCTGCCGCTGGCGAGCAGGGCGGCGTCGTAGCGCAGCGTCGTGCCGTCGGTGCAGGTGATCTCGCGGCGTGCCGGGTCGATGTGACGGGCCTGGGCCGTGCGGCGCGCGATGCGGTGCTCGCGATACCAGGACTGATCCTGCAACGGGGACTTCTCGGCGCCCTTCTTGCCGGAGAGGACGTATTTGCTGAGGATCGTGCGATCGTACGGGACGCGGTTGGCCGGGTCGAGCATCGTCACCTGTCCGGTGAACCCGGCCTCCCGCAGCGTCTGCGCCGCAACGGCCCCGGCGGCACCAGCGCCCACGATGACGAAATGCCGTGGATCGGGGGCGGACGCGGCGGGAGCGGGTGGCGCAGCGGGCGTGAGGAGGATGCGGTCGCCCTCGATGCGCACGTTGTAGCGCGGCAAGGGGTCGAGTGCGGGCGGATCCTGCACGGCGCCGGTGCGGATGCAGAAGGCGGCCTTGTGCCAGGGGCAGATGATGCGGTCACCGTGGCGCACGCCCTGGGCGAGCGGGGCGCCGGCGTGCGGGCAGGTGGCGCCGATCGCGTAGACCTGGTGGCCGTCGCGGATCAGGAGGATCTTGCTTCCGTCATGCTCGACCGCGTGCATGGCGCCGGGCGCGATATCGTCGACACGGGCGGCTTCGAACTCTGGCTGTGGCGCGGGACTCGGCATGGGCGGCTCCGTCGGGTGCGCCATGGAACGCCGCGGGACGGGGGTGGTTTACCGGCGGTCAGTCCGGCGGCGTCGCCCGTGCCTTCGCCGCCGCGGCATACAGGTCGAGGCGGGAATACAGCCCGAAGCTGGAGCCGTCATCGAGGAAGCCGCCACCGGGGCCCTCCGTGGCCGTCAGGATCGCGTCCGCTTGTGCAAGGGTCAGTTGCGGGAAGGCGGCCGTCAGCAGGTGGCCCGCTTCCGGGGCGATCGTGGCGACATCCTCGGGGCCGGTTGCCGTGGTGGGGTAGACGACCGGGAGGCCGTAGGTCTGGGCGGCGGCGACCAGGGCTGCGTTGGCCGCCGGGTCATGGAACCGGCCGTCATCGGTAGCGGCGCAGGTGGCCAGCGCCGCCCCGCACGCGGATGGCAGTGCTGCCGCCATATCGGCGCGGGCCGCGGCCAGCGCCGCCGTGTAGTCCGTGATGACGGCGGCCCGGCGTTTCGGCTGCCCCACATAGGCGGGGTCGTTGGCGAGCAGATGGGCCAGGTCGTGCAGGGCCAGCGTGCGGCCGGCGATGACGTCCATGGCGTAGTGCGCGCCCAGGATGATGCGGTCGTTGCCGTATTCGGCCGCACGCGTCACCTGCTGCTCGTACCGCTCGGGCACCATCAGCGCCAGCAGCAGGGATTCCATGGTGCCGTACGTGGTGTGGCCGCTCGGGTAGGACGGGCTGTCGGTCAGGTTCTGCTCGGGCCCGCGCAGATAGGCGGCGCTGTCGGAGGGCGTGCCGAAATAGTCGGGCCCGGTGACCGGGGTCAGGCTCGGCTCCGTCTGGAACGGGCGGGAGTTGCCGTAGGGGTCGGCGCCGGGCGTGCCGGCGGGCCTGCCGTAGGCGCGGCCGAAGACGTCAGCGCCGCCCGGCCCCAGGAGCGCGGACGCGGCGGGGGAGACGGCGTTGCTGCCGTTCGTGGTCAGGTTGGCGAAGAAGAACTTCGCGGCGTTCGAGTCCGAGGCCGTGGTCTCGTTAGTGTAGGCGATCAGGTTCGCGACCGTGGAGGACACGCTGGTGAATGCACCTGGCCCATCGTAATGGGCCATGGACCGGTATGCGGCGCCGAGCCGGGTGCCAAGCCCGTCGGCCAGCCCGGCTGCGTTGCCGCCGGTGATGAAGGCGTCCCGCAGAGCCTGTTGCTGCTGCTCGGCGAAGGGGAGCAGGATCGGCTGCTTGAGCGTCCCCGTCTGGATCGCACCCGTGATGGTGAAGTTCGCCTGTAGGGCGGCCCTGCCCGCCTCGGTGAACGGCAGGGTGTTCACGGGGATGAGGCCGCGCATCGCGACGAGGTTCGGTCCGGTCTGCGCGGACACGGCCTGCGTGACCGCGAGCGACGCGATGGCGATCACCATGAGGCGTTGGAGAGGGCGCATCCGTTTGATCCCTAATGAGGACAGCAAGGTTGGGGCTCTGCCCCAAACCCCGCCAGAGGACAGTCGTCCTCTGGACACCTGATAGCAGGGAACAAGGGATCGCTATAGCCGTGCGGAGGCGGGGCGGGTTGCTGGCTGCGATGTCCCTGAACCGCCAGAAAGGACCGGGAGATAGCGACGATGCTGGATGCATATTGGGCATGACGGGCGATGCGATCGACCCGGCGATGCTGTACCGGGTGGAGGAGGCGTCTTTGAACTCCTGGCCTGCGCCGCGCCAAGTGCTGCTGGGCGGGTGGGTGCTGCGCTTTGCCGGCGGCTACACGCGGCGCGCCAACTCGGTGACCCCGCTGGACCCCGGGCGGGGTGCGGCGGAGCTGCCGGACAGGATCGCGGCGTGCGAGGCTTTGTATGCGGCGCAGGGCTTACCCACGCTGGTCCGGGTCCGCTCGTTCGACGATGCCGCGTTGGCGGCGGCGTTGGAAGCGCGGGGCTACGTCCCGGAGGGCCTCTCGCCGGTGCTGTGGATGAAGCTCGGGGCCGCGGCTGGCGAGCCGGGCGTGGAGCTGTCCGAGGCAGACCCAGGACCGGGCTGGCTGGACGACCAGGCGCGGCTGTCCGGGTGCGACGTGGCGGCACGGGCGCGTATCCTGGCGGCGGTCGCCGTGCCCCGTGTCTTTGCCGGCGTGCGGGCGGACGGGCCCGGGTCGCCGTTCGCCGCGGTGGCGTTCGGTGCGGTGCATGGCGGCGTGCTCTGCCTGCATCTTGTGGCGACCGACCCGGCGTTCCGGCGCCTTGGCCTGGCCCGGCGCGTGGTGGCGGCGGTGTTGGCCTGGGCGCAGGACCGGGCCGGTGCGCGGGAAGCCAGCCTGCAGGTAGCGGCGGAGAACGCGGGCGCACGCGCCCTTTATACGGGACTGGGCTTCCGGACGGAGCTGTTCCGCTACCAGTATCATCGGCAGCCGGCCTGACGGGGGCTATGCGGGGGCTTGGTCGTCCATGTCCCGCCCCGGCAGGTTTCGCGGCTCGCGGACAGCGATGGCGGCGACGATGACCGAACTTGCAATAACGAACACCTCCACGGCGTGGGCCAGGCTGAGGCCACCCCCGGCTGCGGGCACGACATAGGTCGCCACCCCCTGGCCGCACGCGGCGACGGCGTAGGCCAGACCCATGCCGAAGGATCGCACCGCGTTGCCGAACCGGACCGAGAGGTAGTGCGGCACCAGGGCGAACACGCCGCTGCTGGACGCGCCGACGATCACCGCGGCGGTCAGCAGCACCGCCGGGCTCGCAGCCCCGGCGAACGGGATCACGCCGCACACCGTGACCAGCAGGCAGGCGAGCATCGTCGCCCGGTCGCCGATGCGGGTGGCGACCCAGCCGCAGAGCAGCTTGCCGGCGATCGACCCGGCGGAGTAGGCGGCCACCGCGGCGAACACGCCGTCCGGCCCGTAATGGTGCACCGTCGTCAGCAGGGTCGGGTAGAAGCTGTAGGCCGCCGCCGTCTGGAACTGCAGCGCGAACATCAGCCCGCAGGCCTGCCATGCCGCCCGGTCCATCGCGAACCCCGGCCGTTTGCGGGGCGCGCTGCCATCCGCACGCTTGCGCTGCGTCTCGAGCCAGACCGGGCTCTCGCCGATGCCGACCCGGATGAAGACGGCCAGCAGCGCCGGCGCGATGCCGACCACGAACAGCGACCGCCAGCCGAACACCGGCAGCAGCAGGGCCTGCATCCCGGCGGCGGCGAAGAAGCCGACCTCGTAGCCCGCCATCATCAGGGAGGACGCGACCGAGCGCGCCTTGGCCGGCACCGTCTCCATCAGCAGGGCGGCCGAGGCAGTCCATTCGCCGCCGAAGCCGATGCCGAACAGGAGCTGGATCACCAGCAGCGCCGCGTAGCTCCAGGCCAGCGCTGTCATGCCGGAGAACACGGCGAACCAGATCACGCCGGCCATGAAGGTGAGCTTGCGGCCGTAGCGGTCGGCCAGCCAGCCCCAACCGGTGTTGCCGAGGATACGCCCCATGCTCTGCGCCGTGATGACCAAGCCCATCCCGGTCAGCGAGACGCCGAAGTTCTGGCCGATCTGCGGCAGCACGAGCAGCAGCGCTACCTGGTCGAACGCGTCCAGGAACCAGCCGAGGAAAGCGGCCAGCACCAGCCGCCAGTGCGGGCGGAGCAGGGCGAGCGGGGTGTTGCCGGCTACACTCACGGGCTGCAGGAGGCGCCGCCCAACACGCAGAACTCGGCGCAGAACCGGTGGTTCAGGCTGACCGGCCCGGCTGCCTCGGCCAGGGTGCCGCCGAGTTCGAAAGCTTCGTCATAGGGGAGCAGGGTGCAGCTCACCACGGCCGGGCAGTCGGCGCCGCGGCGTTTGACGACCATGCGGGAACCGGCGCACATCACGTCACCCGGCTGCTTGCCGAGAATCCCCCAGCAGCTCTCGGTGATCTCCGGCACGTCCCGCCGCGCATCCATCTCCGGGAACAGCACGAGCTGGGCCGGGTCCGACGCGTCGATGGCGAGGCCGAGTTCGGCGAACAGCGCCTGGTAGCCGCGGCGGAGGGCAGCATCCGGCTCGTCCCATAACGTGCGGCCGGCGATGGCGAGGCGGACGCCGTGCTGGGCGAGCAAGCGCAGTCCCTCGATCGCGGGGGCCCAGCTGCGGGGGCCACGTACCGCCTCGTGCCGCTCGGGGCTGTGATGGTCGAGCGAGACCCGCATGGTGATGCGGTGGCGATACTCGGCGGCCAGGGCCGCCAGCTCGGTCGTGAAGCGCTGCATCGGGCGCATCGCGTTGGTCAGCACCAGCACGCGGTAACCGGCGTCCAGCGCGTCGCGCATCATGGCGGGCATGTCGCGGTTCATGAACGGCTCGCCGCCGGTGAAGCCGATCTCCGCCAGCTCCGGATGCGCGTGCCGGGCCTCGGCCAGGAAGGCCTGCGCCTCCGCCCGGGTGAGGTAGGCGAGGCGGTCGTTGGTGGGGCTGCTCTCGATGTAGCAGCCGGTGCAGGTCACGTTGCACAGGGTGCCGGTGTTGAACCACAGGGTGCGCAGTGCCTCGAGCGGGACGGTGGCGCGGCGCTCGCCGGTGGCGGTCACCAGGGGGTCGGTGAAGCGGCCGCATGGGGGCGTGCTCGGCGGGTTGGCTATGGCGTTCACGGGCCGGATATGGACATCTGGCGCACCAACGGAAGTGTTCGCCATGCTCGCCCAGATCGCGCCCTGGTTCGTCCTCGTGTTGTTTTGCGGCGTGACGTGGGGGGTGACGCCGCGCCGGGTCAGCGCGCCGCAGTTCTTCGACGGGCGGCGGACTGCCACGCAGGCGCCCGGCGTGCTGATGGTGGCGATGAGTGCCGCCATCACCTGGGTGTTCGCGAAGTCGATCGCCAATGCCTCCGCCCTGGCCTACGGCTACGGCCTGGCCGGCGGGATCGGCTACACCGTCTATTACCTGAGCTTCGTGGTGGCGGGGGTGGCGATCTGGGCGATCCGGCGCCGCTGGCACTACCGCTCGCTGTCGCATTTGCTGGTTGACCGGTATGGCCCGGT
>CAXSEK010000076.1:0-2114 GCA_964235625.1 uncultured Acetobacteraceae bacterium | reverse complement strand
ATCACCTTCTGCCTGCTGGCGGGGGTGCAGATCTTCTCCTACCCGTTCCATGACCCCGTGCTGACCGACCGCGGCTTCCTGAACGCGCCGGGCCAGGCGTTGCGGGCGTTCCTGCTGGCGGGGTTGCTCAGCGGCAGCTTCATCTTCCTGTTCAGCCTGATCGGGCTGTATGGCCGCGCCTTCGGCCTGGGTGACACGCCGAGCATCAGCGTGCCGGCCTCGTTCGGCATCCCCATGCTGATGGTGTTCAACGCCATCATGCTGGTGTCCGGCGGCTCCACGCTGGATTCCGCCTTCACCAGCGGCGCCAAGCTGGCGGGGCGGGATTGGCGCAACCAGGCGATGGAGGCGAGCGCCCGCAATGTTTGGGTTGGCCGGCTGGCGATCCTGGCGGTGGCGGTGGTCGGCAACCTGCCGCTGCTGACCATCTACCTGGGTGACCGGATCGGCCCCGCGGTCATCGCCGCCACCACGCTCAGCGGCACGATGGTGATGGGGTTGGCGCCGATCTTCCTGCTGTGCTGGGTGCGGCAGGCGGGGGCGCTCAGCTTCCACCTGGCGTTCTGGCCCGGCATCGCGCTGGGCGTGGTCCGCGGGGTGGAGGTGTTCGCCAAGCTGCACATCCTGCCGGCCTCGCTCGACCTCGGCAGCGGTGCGTTCGCGGCCGATCTGGGCGTGAACGTGTGGGGGCTGCTGCTGTGCACGGCGGGGTTCGTGCTGGGGACGGTGCTGGTGCCGGCGCGGCGGTTGGCGGCGGCTTAGGGCTTCGCTTCCTAATCCTGGCGCCAAGCGTCCCGCTGCTGGCGGAACGGGAGGCGCAACGACGGCCCCAGCCGCAGTTCCGCCGGGTCGCGGTAGGCTGGGACACCGATGCGGACCTGCCCTTGCGGTACGTCCAGGCGGAAGGTGCGGTGCAGATGGTCCCACAGGCTGAGTCCGCTGGACCAGTTGGAGTCGGTCTGGTCGTGCACGGCCGAGTGGTGGATCCCGTGCATGCGCGGGGTAGTGAGCACGCGGGCCAGCCCCCGCTCCAGCCGGGGCGGCAGGCGGATGTTGGAATGGTGGAACACGATGGAGGCGAAGAAGAAGCTTTGCCACGCGGACAGCGCCCGGCGGGAGGTGCCGAGCAGCAGCACCTGGGCCGCGCGCCAGGGGATGGAGATCAGCATGTCCACGGCGTGGAAACGCAGCGCCGTGGTGCTGTCCAGGTCTAGGTCCACGTGATGCACCAGGTGGAAGCGCCACAGGACCGGCACCTTATGAGTCAGCACGTGCCAGATGCACATCGTGTAATCCATGCCGAGCGCCGCCAACCCGTCACGCAGCCAGGCTGGCACGGGAAGGCGCTGCACCAGGCCTCAGCGGCGGCGCTCCACCCTGTCCGCCAGGCGGCCGACCAGCGGGCCCTCCGCCGCGGCAACCACGGCCATGCTCAGCAGGCCCATGGCCAGGTTGCGGACGGCGCGCCCCGGCTCGCGCTGGGTGGGGCGGCGCAGCGGGGCGTGGTGCTCCAGGGCCATCACGGCCGCGAAGCCGGCCACGGCCAGGATCGGGCTCCACGGTGCGGACGGACGGGATTTGGGGGGGAGCATGCAGCGGAGATGTGGCACGCCGCCCCGCCTGCAAGCGCGCCCGTGTGACGCGACAGCCCCGCCTCGTGCTGTTCACGCGGTTCCCCGAACCCGGCCGCGCCAAGACCCGGCTCATCCCCGCTTTGGGTGCGGCCGGCGCGGCTGCACTGCATCGCCGGCTGACGGAGGCGACGTTGGCCACGCTGCGCGCGACGGGGCTGCCGGTGGAGGTCTGGGTCACCGGGGCGCCCGCCGACGCGTTCCGGGCCTGGCTGGCGGGTGCCGCGATCCGGCCGCAAGGGGAGGGCGATCTCGGGGCGCGGATGGCCCGGTCGCTGGACCCGGCGCCGGCCATCGTAGTCGGGTCTGACCTGCCGGACTTGGCGGCCGCTCACATCGCGGCGGCCGTGCGCTTGCTGGCTGAGGGCAAGGTGGCGCTCGGACCGGCGGAGGATGGCGGCTACTACCTGCTGGGGCTGCCGACGCCGGCGCCGTTCCTGTTCGATGGGATGGCGTGGGGGACGGACGGGGTGCTGGCCGAGA
>CAXSEK010000075.1:0-9370 GCA_964235625.1 uncultured Acetobacteraceae bacterium | reverse complement strand
CTGGCATCCACGGCGTCCCACGCACGCCGGCCCGACCCGTTGCACACGACCTGGTCAAGTCGCGGTCGACGTCACGAGCCAGAACCCGTGGATGCCAGGGTCGAGCCCTGGCAGGACATGCTACGGCAACATCCAGTCGCGCAGCGCATGAGGGCTGTCCTGGCGTTCTACGCGGGCGGTTTGAATGCCGGTGGCCACACCCTGGCCGGCATCCTCGCGATGGACGACGCGCAGATCGAGGCGGCTCCGGACAGCATCGCAGCGCTGTTCCCCCTGCCGGAAGCCACCGCGCTGCATCCGGCGGCGGCGCTGCTGACCGATGACGATGTGGCCGCGTTCCACGACCGGCCGGACTTGCATGCGGCGTTGGAAAGGTCGCTCGCCCGCATCCGCGCCTTCTACGGGCTGCCCGCAGGCAAGGCGCGGCAGGTCGTGTGGCTGACGCCGGGCAACCCGCACCATGCGCGCCTGAGCCGTATCCTGCGCAGCCTGCATCTGCTCGGCCTGGAGCACGAGGCGCTGGCGTTGCTGCGCGATCTCGAAGCGCTGTACAAGGCGGGGGCGGGGGCGCTGATCGGAGCGGAGACGCTGGCCTATTGGCGCCGGGCGGCGCAGTGACGCCGGCGCGCGCCACCGCCGCCTCCAGCCCGGCCAGCGTGGCGTAGCAGATGTCGGTCGGCATGGGCGTGGCAATGACGGCGATGACGGGGCACGCCGGTGAAACGCTCCTGAACGCTGCGCGAACTCGCGCTTGCGTGCGGTGTTGTCAGCCCTCACGCCGGAGGTGCCGACCCATGGACTTCGACAAACTGGCCCAGATGGTCGCGCGTGGGGCAGGGCGCCCGCTGTCGTTCATCATCGCAGTCGCACTGGTGCTCGTCTGGGTGGTCAGCGGGCCGGTGTTCGGCTTCAGCGACACCTGGCAGCTGGTGATCAACACGGGCACGACTATCGTGACGTTCCTGATGGTGTTCCTGATCCAGAACACGCAGAACCGCGACACCGACGCGCTTCAGGTGAAGATCGACGAACTGCTGCGGGTGACCGAGGGCGCGCGGCTGGCCCTGCTCGACCTTGAGGAAATGAAGGCGGACGAGCTGGACCGCATTAAGGCCGGGTTTGTCGAGCTAGGGCGCCAGAACAAGGACAAGTCCGACGACCCGAGTCGCGTCCCGGCTGGCTGAGGCGAGTCATGGGACGGGCCCGTCCTCTACGGCAGCTTGTGCCGTGAAGGCGGGTGCAGACGGGCTCGCCATGCGCTGGCTCACCAACCAGTTGAACAGGGCGCCGCCGAGCATGATCAGCGTCGTGCCGAGGAAGACCGCGCGCATCCCCAGATGCCCACCGACGAAGCCGCCCGCAAGCGGCCCGATTACCTGGCCGGCATATTGCGCGGACGTTCCGTAGCCCAGAATGGTGCCGGCAGCCCCCTGCGGCACGGCATGGCGGAGCGTGGCGTTGATCGACGGCAGCAACCCGGCCAGCGACATGCCCATCAGGAAACGCAGCCCGATGAGTTGCCAGATGTTCGTGACGAAGGCCTGTGGGATCAACAACGCCCCGCACACCAGCAGGCAGCCGACGATCAGCGTCCAGGTACCCACCCGGTCCGCCAGCCGGCCCAGCCGAGGTGCGGCGATGATGCCGCCGACCGCGGACGCCCCCATCACCAGCCCGGCGTCGAACACCACGCGGTCGGCAGCCACGAACTGCCCGACATAGACGGTGATGATCGGCTCGATGGACATGTTGGCCAGCAGCAGCAGCACGGCGGTGAACAGCATCGCGATCACGGGGCGCCGGTCGGGGATCATCCGCCACGCCCCCTTGGTCACGCGCCGCGTTGCCCGCTGAAACTGCGTCCGGTCCTCGCGGATCAGGAAGCAGGTGGCGAGGAACGCCACGAAGATGGCCCCACCCGCGAGGAAGAACGTCTCCTGCAGCCCGATCAGCCCCGGCAGCGTGCCGCCGATCAGCGGCCCGAGCAGCGTTCCGGCCATCGTGCCCGTGGACAGCATCCCCAGCGCCCAGCCCGCCTTCTCCTTCGGCGTCTGTGTCGCCACCAGCACCACGGCGCCCGAGGCATAGCCGCCGAGCAGCCCCGCCAGCAGCCGCAGTGCGACGAGCTGCCATATGTTCTGCGCCAGCCCGATCAGCGACATGCACACCGCCATGCCCAGGCAGGCGCGCATGAGGATGATCTTGCGTCCGTATAGATCCGCCAACCGCCCCCAGAGCGGGGCGACCAGGCCGGCCGCCAGGAAGGTGATGCCGAACGCGATGCCGGACCACTCGACGATGGCGGCATGGCCGGTGACGCCGAGATGCTCGACGTAGATCGGCAGGAACGGCAGCATGAGCGTCATGGCCGCAATGGTGGTGAAGGAGCCGACGAGGCAGACATACATGTTGCGTCGCCAGTAGACGGTTGCGTCGGTCAGTCGCCTGGTCCTTGGCTGTTGGCGCGCGGAGCTACCTTAAAGGTGTGAGCCGCGGGGGCAATCAGGCCGGCCGCCGCCCCTTGAGCGCCGCCCCAAGCGTACCGTCGTCCAACACATCCAGAGCGCCGCCAATGGGGACGCCGTGGCCGACGCGGCTGACAGTGACGCCGGTGGGGTGCAGGCGTTCGGCCAGCCAGTGTGCGGTGCTGGCGCCCTCGACGGTTGCGCCGAGGGCCAGGATCACTTCCATGACGCCGCCCTCGGCAACCCGTGCGAGCAGGGGCCGGACGTTCAGGTCCTCCGGCCCGACGCCGCCCAGGGCGGAGAGCGTGCCGCCGAGCACATGGTAAAGGCCGCGATGCACCGCGGCGCGTTCCAGGGCCCAGAGATCCCCCACGCCCTCAACGACGCAGATCACCGAGCGGTCACGCGCCGGGTCGGTGCAGACGGCGCAGGGGTCGCGGCTGTCCAGGTTGCCGCACTCGCTGCACGGCGCCACTGCCCGCGCCGCGTCCGCCAGGGCCGTGGCGAGCGGAAGCATGCGTGCCTCCGGGTGCTGCAGCAGACGCAGCGCAGCGCGGCGGGCGGAGCGGGGGCCGAGCCCGGGCAGCTTGGCCAGCAGGCCGATGAGGCGGTCGATTTCCGGGGAGTTCACCCAGCGAAATTAAGGTGGGTTGAGCCGGAGGCTCAAGGCCTGGCATGACGGTTTACCCTGCGGCAGGATGCGGCGCACGCAGGCGTGGTCCGGCGCCAAACAGTTTGTGCCGGTAGGTCCCCGCGGCATACGCGGTCTTGTACACGCCGCGCGACTGCAGCTCCGGCACCAGCAGGTCCACCGCGGCCTGCCAGCATTCCGGCGCCACGGTGCGGGACAGGTTGAAGCCGTCCACGTCCGCCTCGGCCACCCAGGCTTGCAGCTCGTCCGCGACCTGGGCCGCCGTGCCCACGATCGGGGGCTGGCGGCTGCCGAGGATGAAGCGGTCGGCCAGCATCCGCTTCGTCCAGCCCGGTCCTAGCTGCTGCGTCATCGCCTCCACGTTGGAGCGGATCGCCTCGGTCGGCGAGGCGTCCACCCTCTCGTCCCAACCATAGGCGGCGAAGTCGATCCCGAGCGAGGCAGCGGCATGGGCCAGCGCGCCTTCGACACTGCTGTGCGCGCGGTATTCCTCGAGCAGCGCGTGTGCCTCCGCTTCGGTGCGGCCGATCACCGGGGTGGCGCCGACGAACACCTGGATGCTGCGTGGAGCCGCCCGGGCGCGCAGGTCGGCGACGAGCTTGGCCACACGAGGCTTGCTGCCGCCGTTGACGAACACGCACTCCGCGTGGCGGCCGGCGAACACGCGCCCGCGGTCGCTGCTGCCGGCCTGGTAGAGCACGGGGGTGCGTTGCGGCGTGGGAGCCACCAGCGCCATCGCATCGATCCGGTATTGGGCGCCAGCGTGTTGCACGCGGTGCACGCGCGCCGGGTCGGTGAAGCGGCCGGGCTGGCGGAGCACGGCGCCGTCTTCCCAGCTCCGCTCCCACAGGGCGTAGACCGCTTGCATGAACTCGTCCGCCAGGTCGTAGCGGTCATCGTGGGCCCTCTGCCCGGCGAACCCCATCGCGCGCGCCGCACTGTCCAGGTAGCCGGTGACGATGTTCCAGCCGATGCGGCCGCCGGTGATCTGGTCAAGGGTCGCCATGCGGCGGGCGAAGGTGAAAGGCTGCTCGTAGGCCAGGTTGACCGTGACGCCGAAGCCGAGATGCTCCGTCACCGCCGCCATGGCGGGCACCAGCATCACGGGGTCGAGCAGCGGTACCTGCACCGCTTCGCGCAGGGCGGCATCCGGTGTGCCGCCATAGACGTCGTACACGCCCAGCACGTCGGCCATGAACAGGCCGTCGAATAGCCCACGCTCCAGCAGGCGGGCCAGGCTGGTCCAGGTGGGCAGGGTGTCGTAGTCGGACGAACGGTCCCGGGGGTGGGACCACATCCCCTGCTGGATGTGGCCGACGCAGGCCATGTCGAAGGCGTTGAGCCGGATTTCCCGCGTCAAGCGGGTTGATCGCCCGCCCATTCCCGCCACAGCATGATCAGCGCCGCCATGATCGCCGGGCCGAGGAACAGCCCGATCAGGCCCCAGACCTCGACGCCTCCCAGGATACCGAGCAGCACCCAAAGGAACGGCAGCTTGGTGGCCCCGCCGATCAGCACGGGGCGGACGAAGTGGTCGGCGGTGAAGGTGACCGCCATGCCGATGCAGAATACGGCGATACCCCAGATCACCGAGCCCTGCGCGGCCAACAGCAAGGCCGCCACTCCGAAGATGATGGGGGCGGCGAACGGGATCATGGCCGCGACCGCCGTCAGGGCGCCGAACACGGTGGGGTGCGGCACGCCGGCGATGGCGTAGACGACGCCCAACAACAGGCCCTCGCCCAGGCCGACCAGAACCAGGCCGTCCACCGTGCCATGGACCGAGGCGATGATCTGCCGCCCGACCCGCTCGCCATTCGGCCCGAAGGTGCGCGCGGCGGCCCGGCGCATCTGCGCGGTCAGGTCGTGGCCGCTCTTGAACAGGAAGAACAACGTGACGAGGGTGAACGCGAACAATGTGAGCCGCCGCGCGACCTGTGCCCCGACCTCCCGGCTGAGCGTGCCGACGCGGCCGTTGCTGGTCCGCTCCACCAGGTCCTTGGCTCCCTGTGGGTCGGCCAAGTTCTGCTGCCACCACTGGTCCACCGCGGCCTGCCCGAACGGAAGGTGGTGGACCATGTCCGGCTCCGGAATGCCGTGCTCGCGGGCGTTGCGCAGCCAGTCGGTCAGCGCGTGCAGTTCCCGCGCCAACTCCATGCCGATCAAGCCGACCGGCACGATGAACACGAGCGCCACGCCCACGGTGAAGAGCATCGGCAGCATCAAATTGTGCTTGCCAGCGCCGAAGCGCTGGGTGGCCCGGCGATACAGCGGCCAAAGCGCGATGGCGAAAATCCCCGCCCAGACCAGTGCGCTGAGGAAGTTCCAGAGCGTGTAGATGCCGAGCGCCAGCAGGGCCGCCGACAGTACACCGACCGCGACGTGCTGTGCCTTGGTGTCACGGAAGGCCTGTCGTGGATCGGCCGGCGCCGACGTGGGAAGGGGGCCGTCCATCACGCGGCCACCCGTGCCGGGGTGGCAAAACGGGCAAAGCGGAATGGCGCCGGGTCGACGATCGGCGCAGCGTTGGTCACCAGGTCGGCCATCAGCCGCCCGGCGCCCGGCCCGATGCCAAAGCCATGCCCGGAGAACCCGCTGGCCAGGTGGAAGCCCGGCACGCCATCCACGGCCGAGATCACCGGCACGCCATCCGGTGTCACGTCGATCAGCCCGCCCCAGCTTCCCGCGACTTTCATGGCGGCGAAAGCCGGGAACGCGCGGGAAAGTTCCTTGCGGGCGACGGCGATGCTGCCCGGTGCGGGGGCTGGGTCCAGCACGCGGGTCGCCTCGAACGGCGTCGCCTCGTCCAACGCCCAGCGCCGCCGGGTGCGCAGTTCGGCCAGGAAGCGGCCGTCCAGCCGAAGTTTCAGCTCCCGCCGGTTCTTCAGGAAGGAGGGGCCGAACTGCCGCAGCAGCCGGAAGCTGTCGGGCACGAGCGGGGTCAGCATGTTGTTGCGTTGTGCGATGGTGTAGCCGCCATCCGCCCGCTTGCGGAACGCCCAGTGCCGCGCGCCGACCGACAGCTCCGGCCCGTCCATCGGCGCCGTGCGGATCACCGAGCCCAGCACTTTCAGCTGCGGGAAGCCCACGCCCTCGTTGCCGCAGAACAGGCGGGACCAGGCGCCACCCGCCAGCACCACCGCCTCGCAGGCAATGCGCCCGCGTTCGGTGACCACGCCGGCGATGCGTCCGCCCTGCATGTCCAGCCCGCGGGCAGCGCAGCCTTCCACGATCACGGCACCTAGCCGGCGGGCGGCCGCGGCCATGGCGGGCACGGCGGCCTGCGGCTCGGCCCGGCCGTCGGCGGGGGTGTAGATGGCACCGGCGTAGCGCGTGGCAGCGCCGGGCAGCATGGCGGCGGTCTCGGCCGCGTCCAGCATGCGCGAGGAAATTTGGTAGTCGCGCGCCTTCTCCAGCCAGGCAACGTGGCGTTGCAGGGCGGCATCCGTCTCCTCCACCCATAGCGCGCCCGCCTGGCGGAAGCCGACATCGGTGCCGATCCGCTCGGCCATCTGGCCCCACATGCGCACGCTGTGGATGGCGAGCGGCACCTCCGCCAGGTCCCGACCCATGGTGCGGCACCAGCCCCAGTTGCGGCTGGACTGTTCGGCGGCGACGCGCCCCTTCTCCAGTACCGTCACCCCGACGCCCTTTTCCGCCAGGGCAAGGGCCGTGCTGATGCCTGCGATCCCGGCGCCGATGACGACGACCCCGGTGCGCTTGGGTAGGTCCGGGTCGGTCTCGGTGGTGTCGAAGACGTGCGGCATGGGGCGATATCCGGTTCCAGGCTGGGGATACGATGGCGCAAGGGCGGGGGCATGGCCATTCCGTGAACGGCGCGACGGGGGTGCGTGGGCACCCTCACCCCGGCCCTCTCCCGAAGGAGAGGGAGAAGAAGGGGGAAGGCAGGATCTAACTTCGCCATCCGCCTTGCACGTGGCGAGCGGTGGTGAGGCCGGCGTCCTGGGCGGCTTGTACGGCCATGGCGCTGCGCTCGCCGAATGCGCAGAAGAACACCAGCGCCTTGCCCGCTGCGCCGGCGAAATCGGCCAGCATGGCGCGGGAGCCGAGGCTGCGTTTGAGGTTGGAATACGGAGCGTGCAGGGCGCCGGTCACGACGCCGTGCTTGGCCCGCTCGCAGGCTTCCCGCAGGTCGATGAGGGCGGCGTCACCGGCCCGTAGCTGCGCCTGCGCGTCCGCCATGGTGACCGCCCAGCCGCGTCGTGCTGCCTCAGCCTGCGCCAGGCCCTGGCGGAGGTTTACCGGGACCGCCACGTCCATCATCTTGGGGTCGGGCAGGTTCAGCGTTGCCAACGCAGCGTACTCGTCCGGGCCTTTCACCTGGAGGCGCGGGTTGAACCGCTTCTCCTCGCCGATCGTGCTGACAGTGTCGCCCTTGTAGTCGTGCGCGGGGAAGACCAGCGTCTCCTCCGGCAGGTTCAGCAGGCGTTGCAGGCTCTGATACTGCGCCCGCGCGTCGCCGTTCTGGAAGTCGGTGCGGCCGGTGCCGCGGATCAGCAGCGTGTCCCCGGTGAAAACGCGGTCCGCCAGGGTGAACGAGTAGGAGTCGTCCGTGTGGCCCGGCGTGTACAGCACACCCAGGTTCAGGCCATCGACCGCCAGCTGGTCTCCATCGTCCACCCGCATGGACACCACATCCACACGGCTGCGTTCGCCCATGACGGTGATGCATTGGGTGCGGTCCCGCAGGGCGCCGAGCCCCGTGATGTGGTCGGCGTGGATGTGGGTGTCCACCGCCTTGACCAGCCGCAGGTCCAGCTCCTCCATCAGCTTGAGGTAGCGGTCCACCTTGTCCAGGACGGGGTCGATGATCAGCGCCTCACCGCCGAGCCGGCTGGCGAGCAGGTAGCTGTAGGTGCCGGAGGTGCTGTCAAACAGCTGACGGAAGATCATGATCGGAACTCCACCGCCGAGTCTGCGGCAGACGGGGGCGGACGGCAAGGCTGGCCGTCAGTGCCCGCCCGCCGGATCCCGGCCGATGCGGTCCATCAGCGCCAGCAGGACGGCGCTGACGATGAAGAGCAGGTGCAGCCCCGCCCGCCAGGCGAGGTCCCGGTCTTGCAGGGAGGGCGCGTTCATGAAGTCCTCCAGCACGTGGATGGCGGAGATCGCGACGATGCTGGTCATGAGTTTCAGCTTCAGCTCGCCGAACCCGGTATGGCCGATCCAGTCGGGCCGGTCCGGATGGTCCCCGGTGTGCATGCGGCTGACGAAATTCTCGTAGCCGGAGAACATCACCATCAGCACGAGGTTGGCCACCAGCGACAGGTCCACCAGGCCGAGCACGGCGACGATCAGGTGGTCCTCGCCGCCCGACAGCCCGTGCCGCACCAGGTCCACTGCGGAGAGGACGAAGCGGGCCAGCAGCAGCACGAGCCCGGCGGCCAGGCCGAGGTAGAACGGGGCCAGCAGCCAGCGGCTGGCAAATAGCAGGCCCTCCAGGCCCCGTTCCAGGCGTCGCAGCATTCAGGCAGACTTCTTCACGTTATACATTAGCGGCAGGCCCTTGAGCACGCCGGTGAGGGTCTTGCGATAGGCGGTGGGCTGGTAATACTCGCCGGTCGGCAAATAGGGCACGTCCTGGAACGCTTGTTGCTGGATCTGCGCGGCGATGGCCTTCTGCGCCGCCAGGTCCGGCGCCTGGAACCAGCTGTCCCGCAGTTGCTCGAGCTGGGGGGAGTTGCACCAGCCGAACCAGCCAGCCTCGCCGTTGCCGCGCAGGCCGAGATGGGTTGCCGGCGTGAACTGGTCCACGCCGAAGAAGCTGGTGAAAAAGACGCTCCAGCCGCCCTGGTCGACCGGGGCCTTGCTGGTGCGGCGCTGGATGACGGTGCCCCAATCGGTGCTGACGACGTCCACGTTGATGCCGGCCTGCTTCAGCATGTCCGCCCCCACCTCGCCCAGCGCTTGCAGCGCCGGCAGGTCGGTGGCGACCAGCACGACGGCGCGCTCGCCCTTGTAGCCCGCGGCGGCGAGGTCCGCCTTCACGCGGGCCATGTCGCGCTTGCCTTCGAACACCGACACCCCGGCGGTGCTGGCAAGCGGCGAGGTGGCCGCGAAGTAGCCGACACCGTCCTTCCATAGCGAATGATCGCTTCCCGCCACCGCTTGCATGAAGTCCGCCTGGTTGACCGCACCCAGCAGCGCACGGCGGATTGCTGCGTTGTTGAACGGCGGTTGCAGATGGTTGAACCGCAGCATGCCGGGCAGCCCCGACGGATCCAGCGTGTCG
>CAXSEK010000074.1:0-9485 GCA_964235625.1 uncultured Acetobacteraceae bacterium | reverse complement strand
CGTGCGGGATCCGCGAGGCGGAGATCACCCGGTTCTACGAGCTGTTCGCCCGCACACCCAAAACGGTCACGCTGTTCAGCCAGGGGGTGAATCAGTCGTCCTCCGGCGTGGACAAGGTGAACGCCATCCTGAACGTGCACCTGCTGACCGGCCGCATCGGCAAGCCCGGCACGGGGCCATTCAGCCTGACCGGGCAGCCGAACGCGATGGGCGGCCGGGAAGTGGGGGCGCTATCCAACCTGCTGGCGGCGCACCTGGAATACGGCCGTTCCGACCAGATGGCGTTGCTGCGGGAGTTCTGGGGCGCGCCGAACCTGGCCAATGGCCCGGGGCTGAAGGCCGTCTCGCTGTTCGAGGCGGTGGCGAAGGGCCAGGTGAAGGCGCTGTGGGTGATCGGCACCAACCCGGCCGTGTCCATGCCCAACGGTGACGCGGTGCGGGAGGCGATGCGCCGGGCCGAGTTCCTGGCCGTGTCCGAGGTCGCCAGCCTGAACGACAGCATCGCCTACAGCCACGTCCGCCTGCCCGCGCTGGGCTGGGGGGAGAAGGACGGCACCGTCACCAACAGCGAGCGGGTGATCAGCCGGCAGCGCCCGTTCCTGGCACCGCCGGGCGAGGCGCGGCCGGATTGGTGGGCGGTGGCGCAGGTGGCGGCACGGCTCGGGCATGGCCACGCGTTCGCCTGGCGCACTAGCGCGGACATTTTCCGGGAGCACGCGGCGCTCAGCGGCACCGGCAATGACGGCACGCGGCTGTTCGATATCAGCGCGCTCGCCCGGCTGTCGGACGCGGAGTATGCGGCGATGGCGCCGACCCGGTGGCCGCGCCCGGCAAAATCCATCCCGCTCTCCCGCCTGTTCGGCCGCGGCGGGTTCCCGACCCCCACCGGCCGGGCCCGGATGGTGCCGACGCCGCCGCGCCCGCCGATGAACCCGGTGTCGGCCGAGTGGCCGGCCGTGCTGATCACGGGGCGGCTGCGCGACCAGTGGCACACCATGACGCGCACCGGGAAGACCGCCCGCCTGTTCCGCCACACGCCGGAGCCGGAGCTGTCGGTGCATCCGGACGACTATCCGGGGATCGAGAACGGCGACCTGGCGGTGGTGGAGAGCGCGTGGGGCAGTGGCACCCTGCGCGCCCGGCACGACCGGGGGCTGCGCCGCGGTACCGTGTTCGCGCCGATGCACTGGACGGCCGAGTTCTGCCGCGCGGGCCGGGTGAACAGCGCCGTCAACCCCGCCTTCGACCCGGTGAGCGGGCAGCCCGAGTTCAAGCACACACCCGTCCGGGTGCGCCCGGCTGCGATGGCGTGGCACGGCTTTGCGCTGTCCCGCCGACAACTCGGGCCGGAAGCGGCGGAGTGGTGCGCGGTGATTCCGCTGGAGGGGGCGGTCTGGCGGCACGAGCTGGCCGGGCACGAGGACGCCGCCGCGGCCCATGCCGCCACGGTGGCGGCGCTGGGCGGCCCGGAGGGTTGGCTGGCCCTGCGCGACCCGGCCGGTGGCGTGTTCCGCGCGGCGCGGATCGTGGACGGGCGGCTGGAGAGTTGCGTGTTCACGGGCCCCGACCATGCTTTGCCGGCGCGGGACTGGCTGATGGAACTGTTCGCGCACGAGGCGATTGAGCCGGCGGACCGGCGCGCGCTGCTTGCAGGCCGCCGAGCAGACGGCAAGGCGCCGGAGCCGTCGATCTGCGTGTGCATGGGCGTCGGCGCCGGCGCGATCCGGGCGGCGATCCTGGCCGGATGCGACAGCGTGGCGGCGGTGGGCGAGGCGACGACGGCGGGGACGAACTGCGGGTCCTGCCGTCCGGAGATCGGGGCGATCCTGTCCAGCATGCGGGTGCCGGAACCGGCTTGAGGAGGGCTCCAGAAAATCTGCTCCCTCTCCCGTCCTTCAAGGGAGAGGGCCGGGGTGAGGGCCGAGCGCGTACGCATCGTCCAGCTGGTCAAGGGATCCCAAGCTCCCTCACCCCGCCCTCTTCCAGAGGGAGAGGGAGAAGCATAGGTCAGCCGAGGCGCATCCAAGTTGGCACCGCTGCCGTGACGGGCCCGGCGCAGTCGAGCCCGGGGCCGATGGCATCCAGGCGGAGCAGAGCCAGGCCAGCGGCGCCGTTCGTCGAACGGAGTGTGCCGACTTCGTTGCCATCCCGGAGTAGGGGCGTGCCGGGGGCGGGTAGGTCGTGACCGGCTTGGACGGGGACGAGGCGTCGCTTGATCAGGCCGCGGTATTTCGTTCGGGCCGTCAACTCCTGGCCCATGTAGCAGCCCTTGGTCCAGGACACACCGTGCAGTTCGTCGAAGCCGGCTTCCAGTAGCGTGCTCTTTTCCGCCTCCATGTCGCGGCTGCCATCGGGGAGGCCGAGCGCCAGCCGGTGCGCATCGTAGTCGGCGGCAGTCGCGTTGAGGGCGAGATCGGTGGCCAGCAGGCGCCAACCGGCTTTGGGGAGGCGCGGGTCCGGAACCTTGATCGCGTCGAATGCCAGTGTGTTGTCACCGGCAAGGTCCCAGGCGGCGAACACGGACCGCGGGTCGGGCTCGACGGTGACCTTGGAGCGCAGCCGGAACCGCATGAGGCGCCGGGCCAGGTCGTCCTGCTGGGCCGCTTCCACGTCCAGCAACAGGCGGTCGCCGTCGGCAACGATGAAGAAGTCGGCCAGCCACTTGCCCTGCGGCGTCAGCAGCGCGGCCCACACCGCGCGGCCGGGGGCCGCGAGCGCCACGTCGTTGGAGACCAGGCCTTGCAGGTAGGCCACCCGGTCCTCGCCCAAGACGGACAGCACGGCGCGGGCGGGCAGCTTGGCGATCAGCGTCATGCAGCGGAGATGGGCGGCGATGGGGCCGGGAGCAAGCCGGGCTAGCCCTCCTCCGGCAGCACGCTCCCGTCCAGCGGCAGCACCTTGCCCATCCAGGCGGCGTGCTTGAGGTGGTCGTCCCGCGGGCGGCCGGTTTCAGGATGGAGCAGCACGACCAGGCCGTCCCGGTGCAGCATCAGCCAGGGCACGATATGCGGGAACACCTCCGCCGCGAACGCCACCTGGAACATCGGCTCCGGATGCGGGCCGACCGGCTCGTCCCGCCAGCGGCCCATGCGGACCGGGAACCCGGCCTCGATCGCCGACCGCACCCGCTCCGCTGCCGCACGCTCGTCCGGACTGCGGTAGTAGATGTGGGCGTGATACTCGGCCGTCACTGGGTCGCCTTCCACGTCTCGAACTCGGCGCGGGTCGCGTCATTCGGCGGATACAGGCCGAATGTGGAGCGGCCGGCCTGCACCTGGGTCAACACCCAGTCCTCGAACAGCGTCATGCCCACCGTCTCGGCCGCGAGCTCGGCGGTGAGGTGGGCGGGGATCACCACCACGCCCTCGCCGTCCCCCACGAGGGTGTCACCGGGGAACACCGCGACGCCGCCGCAGCCGATCGGCACCTGCAGGTCCGCCGCGTGGTGGACGATGAGGCTGGTGGGGGCGGAGGGGCGCTGCTGGAAAACGGGGAAGTCCAGCACGGCCAGTTCCGGCGTGTCGCGGAAGCCGCCATCGGTCACCACGCCGGCGGCACCGCGCTTCATCATGCGGGTGATCAGGATGCCGCCGGCGGAGGCGGCCCGGGCGTCGTTGCGGGAGTCGATCACCATCACCTGGCCCGGCGGGATCTCCTCCACGCCCTTGCGCTGCGGCATGGTGCGGTCGCCCAGGATGGCGAGCGTGTCCAAGTCCTCGCGGGCGGGGATGAAGCGCAAGGTGTAGGCGGCGCCCACCATGCGGGCGGCGGCCAGGTTCACCGGGAGCACGCCCTGCATGCACACGTTGCGGAAGCCGCGCTTCAGCATGGCGGTGGTCAGCGTCGCGGTGCTGACGCCGAGAAGGCGGTCACGGTCCTCGGTGGTCAACATCGGCTTTGGCCCTCCCGGGTCGCTGTTGAGCATCTGGACGGCGGGGCTTCAACAGCCTGCGGCCGGGTCGCAGGCAGGGTGCAACATTCCCCGCGCCCGCCCGTTCGTTCCGTTGGACCCCATGGCAGGGGCAAGCCGAGCCGGTCCGACAACTTCGTCAATCGGCACGGCGACACGTAAGAGGGGATGCGGGTGCGAGAGCGAAAGCAGCCGGCTACAGTCTCAGGGATGGCTTGGTGACGCCTCCCAAGGTGGGACACACGTCCCGGCAACGCCTTGCGCCGCTGCTCGCCTTCTTCCGGAGCAGCAGTTCCGGTGGATTGGTGCTGGTGGCTTCAGCCTGCGTGGCGCTCGTCTGGTCCAACTCGCCGGCGGCCCCATCGTATCAAGTGCTGCTGCACCTGCCACTTGGCGTCAGCGCCGCGGGCGGGCGGTTCGAGTTGCCGGTGCAGGACTGGATCGACGACGCGCTGATGGCCGTCTTCTTCCTGCTGGTCGGGCTGGAGATCCGGCGGGAGATGACGGATGGCGAGCTGAACTCGGTGCGCCGGGCCGCCGCACCCGGGATCGCGGCGCTCGGCGGCATGATCGTGCCCGCGCTGATCTACACGGCGCTGAACCACGCCGACCCGGCGGCGCTGCGGGGCTGGGCCGTGCCGGTCGCCACCGACATCGCCTTCGCCCTTGCCGCGATGAGCCTGCTTGGCCGGCGCGTGCCGAACACGCTGAAGGTATTCCTCACGGCGCTGGCGATCCTGGATGACCTCGGCGCCATCCTGGTCATCGCGCTGTTCTACACCGACCGGCTGGACTGGCAGGCCCTGGTGTTCGCCGCCGTCGTGCTCGCCGCGTTGTGGGCGATAGCGCGCGCCGGGGTGCGCTCGCTCGGCCCTTACTTGATTGGCGGGGCGGTGCTGTGGGCGGCGATCTACCGCTCCGGCATCCATGCCACGCTGGCCGGCGTGGCACTCGCCTTCGTGGTGCCGATGGGCGAGCGGCCCGGCGAGGCGGCCAGCCCGGCGTCCCGGCTGGAGACGGGGCTGGAAGGGTGGGTCGCCTTCGCCATCCTGCCGCTGTTCGGGTTGGCCAATGCCGGGTTGCAGGTCAGCGCCGTATCGGTCCGCACGCTGGCGGACCCGGTGTTCCTCGGCATCGCCGGCGGGCTGCTGTTGGGCAAGCAGGTCGGCGTGTTCGGGGCGACGATGCTGGCAGCGCGCCTCAAACTGATCCAGCTCGGTGCGCTGCGCTGGCCGGTGCTGTATGGCGGGTCGCTGCTGTGCGGGATCGGCTTCACGATGAGCCTGTTCATCGGCAACCTCGCCTTTTCCACCGCGGGGCGCGACGCGGAAGTGAAGCTGGCAGTGTTCTGCGGCTCGCTGCTGTCGGCTGCTGCCGGGCTGCTGGTCCTGCGGCTGACGGCGAAGCGTACACTGCCGGCGCACTCCGTGTGAGCGCGGCACGCGGAGTGGCTCCGGCGCTCGCCTCTGATGCGAGGGTGGTGGTGTTCGACATGGACGGCACGCTGGTGGACACGGAGGCGTCCTACCGCGACGCGTTCATCGCCGCCGCGGCCGCGCTGGGGATGCACGTAACGGACGCCGGGCATGACCGGCTGGTGGGGCTGTCCAGCCGGGACCGCCTGCCGCTGCTGCTGGCCGAGTTCGGCGGCGGCTTCCCGGCCGCAGCGTTCTTCGCCGAATACCGGCGCCGCAAGACGACCTGCCTGGACCACGCGGTGGCCCTGCGGCCCGGGGCGCTCGCCCTGGTGCTGGCGCTACGGCGCGCGGGGGTCGCCTGCGCCGTGGCCACCAGTGCCACACGGCGCACGGCGCAGACCGTGCTGGACCGGGCCGGGCTGCTGCCGCACATGGACAGCGTCGTCACCCGCGACGACGTCGCGCACGGGAAGCCGCATCCGCAGACCCACCTGCTGGCCGCCAGCCGGCTGGGTGCGGCTCCTAGCGACTGCCTGGCGCTGGAGGATTCCGCGCCCGGCCTGCTGGCCGCGCACGCCGCCGGCATGATCACGGTGGCCGCGGGGAGCACGCCGCCGCCCGATCACGTAGCCGTGTTGTGCCGCGGCATCGTAAGTACGCTCGCGGACTTGCACGCCCATCTGCCGCAATGGCAGCTAGCCGGCGTATGAACATCGTCATTTTCGGCCTGGCTGTCAGCTCGTCCTGGGGGAACGGCCATGCCGCCCTTTGGCGCGGCCTGATCAACGGCCTGCTGCATGACGGCCACCGCGTGACGTTCTTCGAGCGCGACCAGAGCTTCTACGCCGGCAACCGGGACCTGACGGAGTTGGCGCCGGGCGGGGCGCTGGTGCTGTATCCCGATTGGCCCGGCGCACTGCCCCGGGCGCGGCAGGCGGTGGCGGCGGCAGACGTGGCGATGGTCACGTCCTACTGCCCGGACGCGCTGGCGGCCGCGGCGCTGATCCACGAGTCCGGGCGGGCGCTGTCCTGCTTCTACGACCTGGATACGCCGGTAACGCTGGCGCGGCTCGCGGCGGGGGAGCCGGTGGACTATGTCGGCCCGGACGGGCTCGAAGCCTACGGCCTGGTGCTGAGCTACACCGGCGGCGGCGCGCTGGACGCGTTGCGCGACCACTTGGGGGCGCGCCACGTGGTGCCGATCTACGGCTCGGTCGACCCGGCGCTGCACCGGCCCGTGCCGCCGCGTGCCGAGCGGCAGGCAGCCCTCTCCTATCTCGGCACCTATGCCGCCGACCGGCAGGCCGCCCTGGAAGCGTTGCTCGTGGAGCCGGCACGGCGGCGCCCGGGGGAGAAATTCGTGATCGGCGGCGCGCAATACCCGGCGGCGTTTCCCTGGACGGATAATATCTGGTTCGTCCGCCACTTGCCGCCAAGCGAGCACCCGGCGTTCTACTGCTCCTCCCGCATGACGCTGAACGTGACGCGGGCGGCGATGGCGCGGATGGGGTTCTGCCCCTCCGGCCGGCTGTTCGAGGCGGCGTCCTGCGGCACCCCGATCCTGACCGACGATTGGGACGGGCTGGACCAGTTCTTCACGCCGGGTGAGGAGATACTGGTAGCGCACGGTACGGAGGAGGCGATGGCGGCGCTGGACCTGCCCGATGCGGACCTGGCCGTGCTCGCCCGCCGCGCGCGCGAGCGCACGCTGGCCGAGCACACCGCGCAGCAGCGCGCCCGCGAGATGGTGGCGGCGTTCGAGCAGGCGCTGGCGGTCGCGGCGTAGGGCATGTGGGGCATCATCCCTGCGGCCGGGCAGGGCACGCGCATCCAGCCGCTGGCATTCAGCAAGGAGCTGCTGCCGATCGGCAGCCGGGTGGACGAGCGCGGCGTGGAACGCCCCCGTGCGGTCAGCGAGTACCTGGTGGAGCGCATGGTGCGCGGCGGGGCGGACAAGATCTGCTTCGTGATCTCGCCGTGGAAGTCCGACATCCTGCAATATTACGGCGGCTCGCTCGGGGACACCGCCTTCGCCTACGTGGTGCAGAACCACGCGACGGGGCTGTGCGACGCAATCTTCCGCGCGCTGCCGCTGATCGGGCAGGACGAGCCGGTGCTGCTCGGCCTGCCGGACACGGTGTGGTTCCCGGCGGACGCGCTGGCCCGGCTGCCGGACGATAGGCTGACTTTCCTGCTGTTCCCGGTGACCGACCCTAGCCTGTTCGACGCCGTGCTGATGGACGGCGAGGGGCGGGTGACGGAGATCGAGGTGAAGGCGGCGACCCCGCACACGAACTGGGTCTGGGGCGCGTTCAAGCTGCCCGGCGCCATGCTGCACCAGCTGCACGCCTTCTGGATCGCGCGCGAGCGGCAGGACCAGTTCATCGGCACGCTGGTCAACGCCTACCTCGCGGCGGGCGGCGAGGCCTGGGGCCTGCGTGCCGGGCAGCGCTACGTGGATGTCGGCACACTGCACGGCTACCGCGAAGCGATGCGCGCGGTAGAAGGCGACCCGGCCGCGGCCCCGGCGGCAAGCGCCCTGCACCAAGCCGGGGGTGCGATCCTGGAACGGCCGAGCACGGAACCCATTGCCCCATGAACACCGAATGGACAGCAGACCGCGTACGGCAGCGTGCCGCGGAATTGGGGCCTTGGTTCCACAACATGGAGCTGATGGGCGTAAGGACCGCGCCCGAGCACTTCCTGGGTGACTACCCGGCGGTGAAATGGCGCCATTTCGCGGACGAGATCCCGGCCGACCTCACGGGAAAGACCGTGCTCGATATCGGCTGCAACGGTGGCTTCTACTCCATGGAGATGAAGCGGCGCGGGGCCGAGCGCGTGGTGGGGATCGATTTCGATGACGATTACTTGGCCCAGGCCCGCTTCGCCGCCGGTGTGGAGGGTTTGGACATCGAGTTCCGCCAGATGTCCGTGTACGACGTGGCGGCCTTGGGCGAGCGGTTCGACGTCGTGTTCTTCATCGGCGTGCTGTACCACCTGCGCCATCCGCTGCTGGCGTTGGACCTGATCCACGAGCACGTGACGCGGGACCTGCTGGTGTTTCAATCCATGCAGCGGGGCGACCCGTCGATGCCGGCGGTGGCTGAGGATTATCCTTTCGCGGAGACGGCGGTGTTCGAGCAGCCGGGCTACCCAAAGCTGCATTTTATCGAGCAGAGCTACTCGCAGGACAACACGAACTGGTGGACGCCCAACCGGGCTTGCGCCGCCGCGATGCTGCGCAGCGCCGGGTTCGGGATCGTGGCGATGCCGGAGGAGGAGGTGTTCATCTGCCGGCACCTTGAGGGGGGCCAAGCAGGTGCCGCCTATCCGGCGAAGGGGGCCGGGCGATGATCGAAGCCGCGATGATTTGGAATGAACCGAACAACAAATCCCACTGGGACCTGGAGAACGATCCGGGCTGGGTGGTGTTCGCCGAGACGTGCAAGCTGGCGGGCCAGGCGATCGCGGCGGAGACGCCGGGCCTGACGCGGGTGCTCGGCGGCATCTCGCCGATCGATCCGGATTTCATTCGCGTGCTGGCTAACCAGGGCGTGCTGGAGCAAGTGGACGCGGTGGCGGTGCATGGCTTCCCGCTCGACTGGAACAACTGGATCATCGATGAGTGGCCGGACAAGATCGCGACGATCAAGGCCGTGACGTCCTTGCCGGTGTGGGTGTCCGAAGTGGGGATCTCCACGTTCGGGGCGCAGGAGGTGCAGGAGTGGGGCCTGCGCCGCACCGCCGAGCTGCTGCTGGGCCGGGCGCCGCGAATCCATTGGTACAGCCTGTATGACCTGCCGGCGGCCTGGCCCGCGACGACGCGGCACCGGGAGGCGGAAGGGTCGTCCTATTACAGGCATTTTCACATGGGGCTGTTCGACGAGCACGGCCAAGCGAAGCGGGCAGCGAGGATCTTCCACGAGTTCGCGCCGGAGTTCGGGCTGTGCCAGTGGTTCCACTTCGAGGACCACCGGCTGGACGATGCGGTAACCCGGATGCGGGAGTTGGGCGTGAAGCATCTTCGGACGGGCCTCAGCTGGGCCGATTTCTACCGGCCCGACGCGCTGGCTTGGTTCGACCGGCAGATGACGGCGCTGGAAGAGTTCGCGGTGACCGTCACGTTCTGCTTCACGCCCGAGGACAAGGGGACC
>CAXSEK010000073.1:0-9535 GCA_964235625.1 uncultured Acetobacteraceae bacterium | reverse complement strand
GGTTCACGCCGAAATCGAAGGGCGTGCTGGACGAGTGGTATCCTGGCAGCAAGCTCGAGATGGACGAGGCGCTGCGCACCCGCAAGCTGACAAAGTTCGGGTCGACGAAGTGGGTGTTCCCGAAGGAGCAGATGGCGGAGCTGCGCGCCGCGGTGGAGGGGAGTTTGGCCCGGCATCTGCCGGCGGCGCGGGTGCTTTACTGGACTTAGTAGCAGAAGACGCAGGGCTCCGCCCTGCACCCGCAAGGGGACAACTCTTGCAAGAGGGGCGTCCCCTTGACCCCTGTTTAACAGGTGTCCGGAGGACGACTATCCTCTGGCGGGGTTTGGGGCAGAGCCCCAAATCTTGACTGCTGCCTAGCCACCGATGCACGGTCCTTGTGGGAACGCAGTCACTCCTCCCAGGAGCGACCACCATGCAAACACTCAACCTGAACCGGCGCACGCTGCTCACTGCAACAGCGGGGTTGGCCCTGCCGTCCTTCGTGCGCGCGCAGGCTGCCACGACGTTGAAGTTCATCCCGCAGATCGACCTGGCCTTTCTCGATCCGCATTGGACCACCGCCAACGTGACGCGTGGGCACGGCTACATGGTGTTCGACACCCTGTATGGCCAGGACGGCACGTTCACCTCCTCGCCGCAGATGCTGCAGGGTCATACGGTCGAGAAGGACGGCAAGCTGTGGCGGCTGACGCTGCGGGACGGGCTGCTGTGGCACGATGGCGAGCGGGTGCTGGCGCGGGATTGCGTGGCCAGCATCAAGCGCTGGGCAGCGCGGGATGCGTTCGGCGGGGCGCTGATGGCGGCGACGGCGGATTTGTCGGCGCCGGACGACAAGACGATCCAGTTCACGTTGCACAAGCCGTTCCCGCTGCTGCCGGCGGCGCTGGGCAAGCCGACCACGCCGAACCCGGTGATGATGCCGGAGCGGCTGGCGAACACCGACCCGTTCACGCAGATCACCGAGATGGTCGGCAGCGGACCCTACCGTTTCGTGGCGGGGGAGCGGGTGCCGGGCGCGCGCAACGTTTATCAAAAGTTCGACAAATACGTGCCGCGGCAGGGTGGCACGCCGGATTGGACGGCGGGACCGAAGGTCGCGTATTTCGACCGGGTCGAGTGGACGACGATGCCGGATGCCGGCACTAAGGCAAGTGCGATGCAGTCGGGCGAGCAGGATTGGTGGGAGAACCCGTCCGCTGACCTGCTGCCGCTGCTGGCCCGGCAGCGCACGCTGACGGTCGCCACCACCAACCCGACCGGCAACGTGAACATGATGCGGCCGAACCACTTGCAGCCGCCGTTCGACAATCCGAAGGTGCTGCGGGCTCTGCTGTACGCCGTGGACCAGCAGGCGTGCATGGAGGCGATCGTGGGGTCCGACCCGGCAATGTATGCCACCCCGCACGGCGTGTTCTGTCCGAACACGGCGATGGCGAGCAACGCCGGGCTGTCGCCGCTGGAGGGGAAGCGGGATTACGCCAAAGCGAAGGAGATGCTCAAGGCGGCCGGCTATGCGGGCGAGAAGGTGACGATGCTGGTCGCGTCCGACTATGCGCAGTTCAAGGCGATCGCGGACGTGATGGCGGACAGCATGGCACAGGCGGGCATGACGGTGGATTACGTTGCGACCGATTGGGGCACGATGCTGCAGCGGCGCAACAACCGTGGGCCGACGGGCCAGGGCGGGTGGAGCTGCTTCTTCACGGGGTGGGAAGGGGAGGACCACCTCAACCCGTCCAACCATTATGCGATGCGGGGCAATGGGGATGATGCTGCAGCCTGGCCGGGCTGGTGCGTGAGCCCGAAGCTGGAGGCATTGCGCAACGCCTGGTTCGATGCGCCGGACGAGGCGGCGCAGAAGCAGGTGTGCGTGGATCTGCAGCTTCAGGCGATGCTGGACGTGCCGAGCTTGCCGGTGGGGCAGTTCCAGTCGCCGACGGTTTACAACAAGCGGATCAAGGGGGTGCTGCCCGGGTTCGCTACGTTCTGGAACGTTCGGCCGGCTTGAGGTGGGATCGGCCCTCACCCCGACCCTCTCCCGTGAAGGACGGAAGAGGGAGCAGATAAGGAGTGTTCAGGACAACGTCGTCAGGTCCTGGAACCAGTGTTGGGCTTGGGTGTAGGTTTTGACGCGGGTGGAGAGGGCGTGGGGGTTGGTGTCGTGGACGACCCACACCTGGACGGCGTCGTCCACCACCTTCTCGTGGATGCGGGCGCAGAGGCGGTCTTGTTCCGCCGGGTCGAAGCTGGCGGAGACCTGGTCGCAGAGGGCGTCGACCTCGGGGTTGCGGTAGCCGCCCCAGTTCACGCCGACGGGGGCGATCTGCTTGCTGCTGTAGAAGCGGATCAGGGCGTAGAATGGGTCCGAGGTGACGTAGGCGATGTTGCTGGCGGTGATGCCTTTCAGCGAGGGGTCGGTGGCCCCCTTGCGCCAGGCGGTGTAGGCGACCTCCAGCTCCACCGGCTGGAACTCCACTTGCAGACCGATCTCGGTCCAGCCCTGCTGGATGAATTCGTTGATCGGCATCGAGAGCATCTGGCCGCTGCCGCCGGTGGGGACGAGGAACTTGGTGCGTAGCGGATTGGCCTTGGTGTAGCCGGCGTCCGACATCAGCGTGCGGGCGGCATCCATGTCGGTGGTGATCTTGAAGGCCGGGTTGCCGAACCAAGGGCTGGCCGGGTCGACCTGGCCGATGGCGGGCTTGGCAAGGCCGCCCATCAGCTGGACGATGGCGTCCCGGTCCACGGCGAGGTTGGCCGCGCGGCGGACGCGCAGGTCGCGCCAGGGGGAGCCCTCGACCAGGGACAGGTGGTAGTTCCAGACATGGGGGGTGACGTTGCCGACGATTCGGGTGCCGCCGGATTTCAGCTGGGGGACGGCGTCTGGCGCCGGGGTCTCGATCAGGTCCACCTGGTTGGAGAGCAGGGCGTTGGCGCGCGTCAGGTCCTCCGGCACGCAAGCAAGGGTCAGGCGGTCCAGCTTGGCGCGGCGGGTCTTGTCCCAGTAGGCGTCGTTGCGCTCCAGCACGACGCGGGCGCGGGGCACCAGGGTGGCGAGCTTGAAGGGCCCGGTGCCGGAGGGGGCGAAGGCGAACTTCTCCCAGCTGTTGCCGAGCTTGGCGTATTGGGCGGGGGAGGAGATCAGGAACCAGAGCATCTGGTAGGGGAACAGGGCGTCCACCGCCTTCGTCGTCACCTGCACGGTGGTGGCGTCGAGCGTGCGCCAGGAGGCGACGGAGGGTAGCCGTGGCTTGACCTGGGCGGCCTGGCGGTTGTCGAAATGTGGTGCCTGCGGATTGAGCACCTTGTCGAGGTTCCACACCACGGCGTCCGCGTCGAAGGCGGAGCCGTCGTGGAAGGTGACACCCTGGCGCAGCTTGAAGGTCCAGTTGCGGCGGTCCACCGGGTCGCTGTCCCAGCTGGTGGCGAGGCCGGGGATGAGCTTGCCTGGCCGGTCCGCCACGTCCAGCTCCCAGGCGACGAGCGGGTCGTAGAGGGTGAGGCCGGTGAACTGGTAGGCGCCGGCGCCGCGGTCGGGCTGGCCCGTGGTGAGCGGGATGTCCGCCATCGAGATGCCGTAGGTGAGCGCGCTTAGGCCGGCGGTCTGGGCGCGGCTGAGGGCGGGACTGGAAGCAGCGAGGCCGGCGGCACCGGCGAGCAGGGAGCGGCGGGGGAGCACGGAGCGAGGGATCAAGACGGACAATGCGAACGGTCTCCGGCAGGCTGGTGGCTGGCGGGGGTTGACGCAAGTCTCACGCCATGCGGGCCGGCTAAATCGGGCGCCGTGCTTGACGATTGGCGAGCCGCTCGGTAACGCCGCCAGGATGCGCCGTGGCACCCGTTTTCCCCTGATCGAACCGGCCGGACTGGCTTAGCTGGCCGTGAGCGACGTTCTGGAACGGGCGGTGCCGACCGTCGCGTTCGAGCGGCATCCGGCGGCGATCGAGCGCCATACGGTGGACGTCTCCGCGCGGCTGCCGGTCCCCGGCGCCAGGGCGATCGCGGATCTGACGACGTGGTTCCCGGTCTACTCGTTCGGGGAGCCGGAGCAGCCGGACCTTGTCGAGGCGGAGCCGGTCGCGCTGCTTCCCGTCGCGTTGGCGCCGCCGCAGACCCTGCCGGACCTTGAGCCCGCCGAGCCCGAACCGGCTGCGAAGGCGCAAGCGGGGATGGCGCAGGATGTGGCTACGCCCGTTCCCGTGCCGCCACTCCGCCCGGCGCCGGTCGTGCAGGCGCCGGTGGAGGCCACGCCCGCCTTCGACACGTCCGCCTTCGACACGTCCGTCTTCGACACGTCCGTCTTCGACACGAGTGGCTTCGGGACGCCGGTTCCCGAGCCGCCCCGCTTGTCCCCCGCCATGGCGGGGCAGCCCGAGGCGTCCGCACCCGAGACGCCGGTCGTCGAGACACGCGGTCTCGAGATTCCGGACGTCGAGGCGCCGGGGGCCGGGTTGCCGCATGAGGCGGAGCTGGACGGGGGGCTGGTCCATGGGCCGGCGCCGGCCGTTCCAAGTGGCCGGCCGGAGCGGGACCTGCTGTGGCCGGGAATGCCCCCGCTGTCGCGCCCGTTTGCCGAGGTGGCTGCGCCAGCGGACGGTTTCTGGCCCAGCGATCCCGATGGCGAGGCGTTGCTGCGGCGGGACATGCGGCCCCCCCGGCTGCGGCCGGGGCTGTTGCGGGCTGCGGTGGCGGTGGGGGGGCTGGCCGTGCTGGCTGCGCTGGGGCTGGCCGCGGTACGGCTGTTGCCGGTGCTGTTCGGCTCCGGCTCCAGCGAGACGGCGGTGTTCAACGCGCCGATGATGGTGGTGCGGTCCGCCGTGACCGGGCGGGTGATGACGGTCGCGGCGAATGCAGGGCAGATCGTGGAGCCGACGTCACGCCTACTGACGATCCAGTCCGGCGATCCGAACGCTGCGGACAGGCTGGTGCTGGCGGGCGTGCATGGCGTGATCCGGTCGGTGGAGACGGTGCCCGGCGCGGACCTTGCGACGGGGGCGCCGCTGGTGCGGATGCAGGATTGCGACCGGGCGTTCCTGACGATTTCGCTGGGCACGAAGCTGAAGGCGGGCGAGGCGGTGCGGGTGAAATTGCCGGACCTGCCGCCGGTTGCCGGCACGGTGCGCGCGGCGTCGGGCATCATGGAGCCGCCGAACGCGCTCGTGGTGGGGTTGGCGTCGGGCACGATGGTGTCGGCCTGTCCGGTGGGGGCGTCCGCAGTGGTAACGCCGTCGGTGCCGGGGTGAGCGGGGCATGACTGGGTAGGCTGGTCCCGTAAAGGACGGGGCGGCGGCTTGCTAGAGCCGGGTCAGGATGGCGGGGGTCTCCTTCGAGCCCGTGGCGCCGTGGGCGATGGGCTCGCCCAAGGTGTCCGGCCAGCGCCAGCCTTCGGCGAACAGGCGGCGCATAGCGTCAATCGGGCAATTGAAGGGAGGGCCGCCGGCTGCATCACGCGACAGAAACAGCACGAAGAGATGGCCGCCCGGGCGGAGCCAGCGATGCAGCTGGGCGGCGTAGGCCGGCAGGATGGCGGGGGGAAGGGCGCAGAGGCAGGTCTGGTCGTACACGGCGTCGAACGGCGCGGGGGCCTTCCACTCCAGCAGGTCGGCCTGGACCATGGTGCCCTGCACCGCAGCCGCGTGCAGGCGCACCCGCTGGACCTCGACGGCGGTGGCCGAAAGGTCGACCCCGGTCACGGTGAAGCCATCCCGCGCCATCGCCAGCGGCTCGCCGCTCCGGCCGATGCCGGGCAGCAGGATGCGGCAGGGGGCCAGCACGCCGCTCGCGCGCCAGGTGACGTAGGCGGGATGGAGGCTAGGGCGCTCCCAGGGCGTACGCTGGGCGCGGAACATCGCGTCCCAGTCGAGGGCGGCAGTGCGATCACTCATTCCGGCTCTCCCGTGATCGTGACCTGGGCGAAGGCGTAAGGGTGTTCGTCGGTGAGGGTAAGGTGGATGCGGGCGATCTGGCCCGGCGGCGTGATCGCACGCAGGCGGTCCGCCGCGCCTCCGGTCAGCTGCAGGGTGGGCTGCCCTGTCGGCAGGTTCACCACTCCCATGTCAGAGTGGAACACGCCGTGGCTGAACCCCGTGCCGAGCGCCTTGGAGCAGGCCTCCTTGGCCGCGAACCGCTTGGCGTAGGTGCCGGGCTGGATGCGGGGATGGCGGCGCGCGGCGCGGGCCCGCTCGGCCTCAGTGAAGACGCGTTGCAGGAAGCGGTCGCCGAAGCGCTGCATCACCTGCTCGATGCGGCGGATGTCGCAGAGGTCGGCGCCGGTGCCGAGAATGAGGCCGGCGCTCATCCGCGCGCCCGTTCGACTTGGGTCACGCCGTGGGCCGCGCGCAGGGCAGCGATCACGCTGGACAAATGGCGCAGGTCTCGGACCTCGACGTCGAGCAGGATCTCCTGGAAATCCAGTTGCTTGTTTACGATCTTGAGGTTGGTGATGGAGCCGTCATGCTTGGACACGGCGTTGGTCAGGTTGGCCAGCATGCCGGGTTCGTGCGCCCCGATGACGCTGATGCGGCCGGTGTGCATGCTGCTTGTGGTCTCGTTGTCCCAGCTGATGTCGATGAACCGCTCGGGCGTGGCGAAGCTCTGCAGGGTCTGGCAGCCGCGGGCGTGGACGGTGACGCCCTTGCCCGTGGTGACGATGCCGACGATCTGGTCGCCGGGCAGAGGGTGGCAGCAACCGGCGTAGCTGACGACCATATTGGGCAGCAGGCCGCTGATGCCGGCCGAGCCCTCGGCCGGGCGGCTCGGTGCGCGGGAGGGCAGTTGCGGGATCATCCGGGGTGCCCGGGCGGATTGGCGCAGCTCCGGGTAGATGGCGTGCACGACGTCCTTCGGGCCCGTATTGCCGTTGCCGACGCTGACGTAGAGGTCGTCCACGGTGGCGGCCTTCAGGGTCTTGAGCGCGCCTTCGAGCATCTTCTCCGAGCCGTCCAGCCCGTCCTGGCGGAAGGCCTTGGCAAGGGCGGCGCGGCCGGCGTCGAGGTATTGCTGGCGCTGCTGCAGGGCGACGTAGCGGCGGATACGGGCGCGGGCCTTGCCGGTGACGGCGAAGCGCTCCCAGGCCGGGGAGGGCGTGCCGTTGCGGGAGGTGATGATTTCCACCTGGTCGCCGTTCTGCAGCTCGGCCCGCAGCGGCATGATGCGGCCGTTGACCTTGGCGCCGACGCAGGTGTCCCCCACCTGGCTGTGCACGGCGTAAGCGAAATCGACTGGGGTGGCGCCGCGCGGCAGCGGGATCAGCCGGCCCTTGGGGCTGAAGCAGAACACCTGGTCCTGGTAGAGTTCGAGCTTCGTGTTCTCGAGGAACTCGTCGCCGGTGCTGGAATTGTCCAGGATCTCCAACAAGTCTTCGACCCACGGGAAGTTGGGCCCATTCTCCGGCCCGGCGCTCTGCTTGTAGGTCCAGTGCGCGGCCACGCCATTATCGGCGACGCGCTGCATCTCGGCGGTGCGGATCTGCACCTCGATCTTCTGGTTCACCGGATGGCGCAGGGTGACGCCGGTGTGCAGGCTCTGGTAGCCGTTGGATTTTGGCGTCGAGATGTAGTCCTTGAAGCGGCCCGGGATGACCGGGTAGCCGGCATGGACGGCGCCAAGGGCCATGTAGCAATCCGCGCGATCGGGGACGATGACGCGGAATGCCATGATGTCAGACAGCTGCTCGAAGGCGACGTTGCGACGCTGCATCTTCTCCCAGATCGAGTAGGGGCTTTTCTCGCGGCCGCTGACCTCGACGGTGGCGATACCTGCGCCGTGGCAGACGCGGCCGAGCTCGGCACGCACGTCCTCGATAATGTCGGCGCCCTGGCCACGCAGGAAGTTCAACCGGGCCTGGATGGTGTCGAACGCCTCCTTTTCCAACTGTGCGAAAGCAAGGTTCTGCAGCTCGCTCTTGACCGCATCCATGCCGATCCGCTCGGCGAGCGGGGCGTAGATCTCCATCGTCTCGCGAGCGATGCGCAGGCGGCGCTCGTCGGAGCGTACGAAGTGCAGGGTGCGCATGTTATGCAGGCGGTCGGCGAGCTTCACCAACAGGACGCGGATGTCACGGCTCATGGCGAGGACGAGCTTGCGGAAGTTCTCCGCCTGCTTGTCGCGGCCGGCCTTCAGCTCGAGCTTGGTGAGTTTGGTAACGCCGTCGACCAGGCCGCCGATGCTCTTGCCGAAGCGGGCCTCGATGTCGGGCAGGCGGACGCCGGTATCCTCCACCGTGTCGTGCAGCAGGGCGGTGATGATGCTGCCGGTGTCCAGGCGGTAGCCGGCCAGGATGTCAGCGACGGCGACGGGGTGGGTGATGTAGGGATCGCCGTTGTCGCGACGCTGGTCACCATGGGCTTGCATGGCCATGACGTAGGCCGCGTCGATCAGGCCGGTATCGGCCTTGGGATCGTAGGCGAGGACCTTCTCCGTCAATTCGAACTGACGGATGATCCGTGATGGGGTAGCGCGCGCGGAGCCTGGGCCGACCGTTTCCACGCCATCCAGGGCGCGCGAGACGGCCTCGCTACGCTCCAGCATCAAAAGGGCCGGGCGTTCCGGTCAGCGACGGCGTCCGCCGAGTTCGGCCTCGATGGCGGCCTCCAGGTCCTCGGGCGACATATCTTCGACCGGCAGGGTGGCGGCTTCCTCCTCGGCGGAGACATCCTGCAGGCCGAAGATGTTCTGATCGGTCGGGATAAGGTCGAGCACTTCCTCGTCGGCAGGCTCGGGCTCGGGTGCGCGGGAGAGGGACTTGATGAGGTCCTGTTCCAGCTTCGGCAGTCCAATGGTCTCCTCGGCGATCTCGCGCAGGGCAACGACGGGGTTCTTGTCGTTGTCGCGATCAACCGTCAGTTCTTCGCCGCGGCTGAGGTTACGGGCACGCTGGGCGGCGAACAGGACCAACTCGAAGCGGTTGGGGACGCGCTGGACGCAATCCTCGACAGTCACGCGTGCCATGCGGGCGATTCTCCGAATTTTGGTTTGACAGCCCTAATTAGTCAGCAGCGGCCTGTCTCGCAAGTGCGAGTGGTTCGCCAGAGATGGGACGGACATTCTGAGGCGGAAGCTGGTCGAGGAGGGCGCGAGCGGTGCGGCCGAAGACGGGGTGGCGCCACTCGGGTGCCACGTCCAGCAGCGGGCGCAGAACGAAGGCGCGTTCATGCATCCTGGGATGGGGCAGGATCGGGTCGGGCGCTGCGCGCACGATGGAATCGATGGCGACGATATCGAGGTCGAGCGTGCGGGCGGCATTGCGGACGCCGCGTTGACGCCCGTACGCCGACTCGATCGCTTGCAGCTGGCTCAGCAGCTCGGTTGGATCCACGTCCCCTTCGAGTGCGGCTACGCCGTTAACGTATGATGGCTGTCCTGACGGCGGCATAGGTGCGGTTCGATACCATCGCGAAAGGGCCACAAAGCGAAGGCTTGGCAGATTTTGCAATGAAATAGCGGCTTGTTCGCAGGAGAGCTGAGGTGAGGAGCTGTTCGCTGCTGGCAAGTTCGCACCGAGCGCGATAAATATCATCGATTGAACTCCTTT